>JAQTUC010000103.1 GCA_028710385.1 Candidatus Omnitrophota bacterium | reverse complement strand
ATTTTCGGGTCAATAAGGATAAATTTTACCTCATCAGGCTTTGCCTTAAAGAGTATTGAAGTAATTATGGTGTTAACGCAGACTGTCTTACCGCTTCCTGTTGTTCCGGCTATCAAAAGATGCGGCATTTCCTTAAGATCAGCCGTGACCGGGTTTCCTGAAACATCTTTTCCTATGGTAAGAGTAAGTTTTGAAGTTGCGTCAGTAAATACTTTTTCTTCCAGAATCTCCCTTAAAAAGACAAGGTGTTTTTTCTCGTTGGGAACTTCAATGCCCACAGTACCTCTTCCGGGTATAGGAGCGACGACCCTTACAGAAGAAGACTTCATAGCGAGGGCGATATCATCAGCAAGCGCTGATATTTTATGAATTTTCACTCCTGCCTGCGGCTGCAACTCATACATTGTAACAACCGGGCCTTTCTGAACGCTTACAACCTTAGTTTCAACTCCGAAATCAGAAAGAGTTTCCTCAAGGTTTTTAATGCTCGCTTCAATATCTTCTTTTACTTCCCTGTAATCAAGCGAAGGCGGCACCTTAAGTGTGTCAATTGAAGGAAGTTTGTAGTTTTTCGGGTCAAATTTCTTCCCGCCTTCCCCCTCAAGTTCCTCTATTTGTTTTTTTATTTCTTCTTTATTCACCAGCTTATCAGCATCAGGAATACCGGTTGCTTTCGCCTTTGCTGCCACAGGCGTTACTTTGGGCGTATACATTTTTATTTCCGGTTTTATCGCCGGTTTGGCTTTCATTTCAGGCTTTTCTTCCTCGTCATCTTCCTCTTTAACCTCTATGGCTTTTGGTTTTTTCTTTTTGGCAATTACAAAATCTCCGTTGGTTTCTATTCTGGCATTACGCCTTTCTGCGATAAATTCATTTATCGCGCAATAGGCAAATTTAGCGCCCTTAAAAACATCCACAAAGAAAAATCCGAAAAATAAAATGCTCATTATCACAAGCACAAGGCTAAGCACAATCAGCGAACCGGAAAAACCAAGGTAACTTTCAAAAAATTGCGCAAGATAAAAACCCACGATGCCGTCTGAGTATTCCCACCCGCTGCCGGCCCTTGCGAATAACAGCCCCATAAAGGCTGAAAGAGAAACAATAAATATTAAAGAAGAAATTGTGTCTATGGTTTTGCTTTTGCTGATACCATAGAAACGCAAAATCCCTATTTTAGCAAAACCGAGGCATAAAAGGCAGAAAGGTATAAAATACGAAGCTCTTCCGAATAAAAAACGAAGGGCAAAAGCAAGATATGCTCCGGCTATTCCGATAATATTATGTGTAGATTTGGGAGAAGGCTGGCTTAAGAAGACGATATCTTTTGAACTGTAGGAAAAAAGGCTTAAAAGAAGTACTATTGATAAAGCTATGAATATTGAGGCATATATTAAAGCGCTATTTTTGAGGATATCAGGGGCTCGCTTCATTTCATTGCGCTTGTTTTATACTAAGATTAATACGGCCTTGAGAATCAATGCCTATTATCTTTACTTTAACGACATCTCCTTCTTTTAAAACATCGCTTACATCTTTTACGTAAGAATCTGAAATTTCCGAAACATGCACCAAGCCCTGCTTGCCGGGCACGATTTCAACGAAAGCGCCGAAATTAGCAATACGCGTGACTTTTCCTTCAAAAATCTCGCCGGGCTCTATGTCTTTTACCATATTCATAATCTGCTTGGCCGCTCTTTCAAGATTATCCAAATCCATAGCAACCACAGAGACAGTAGCAGTTTCATCGTCAATATCTATGGTAACATTAAACTCACTGGTAAGCCTTCTGATAAATTTTCCTCCCGGGCCTATGACGCTGCCGATTCTGTCCGGGTCTATCTTAAACGATTTTATCTTTGGTGCGTATTTGGAAACTATTTCTCTTGGCAAAGAAAGCGCCTCGCTCATTTTGCCTAAAATAAAAAGCCTTGCTTCTTTTGACTGAGCTAAAGCTTCTTCAATCATTTTATATGTAAGCCCGCCTATTTTAATATCAAGCTGTATGGCGGTTATGCCTTCTTTTGTTCCGGCAACTTTAAAATCCATATCGCCGTAGTGATCCTCAACCCCTGCGATATCTGTCAGAATTTTATAATCTTCTCCCTCTGTAATAAGTCCAAGAGCAATTCCTGCAACCGGCGACTTAATCGGCACGCCAGCATCCATTAACGAAAGCGAAGACGCGCAAACTGTTGCCATGCTTGAAGAGCCGTTTGATTCCAAAATTTCAGACACAACTCTTATCGTATACGGAAAATCTTCTTTTTTGGGAAGCATTGAAACCAGCGCTTTTTCTGCCAAAGCACCGTGGCCGATATCTCTGCGGGATGGGCCGCGCAAAGGCTTTATTTCTCCTACGCTAAAGGGGGGGAAACTATAATGCAACATAAAGCGCTTGGTTGTCTTTCCCTCAAGAGCTTCTATAAATTGTTCATCAGAACTTGTGCCAAGCGTTGTAGTTGAGAGCGATTGAGTCTGGCCGCGCGTAAACAAAGCCGAGCCGTGTGTACAGGGAAGAACTCCGACTTTGCAGTCTATATTTCTTATTTCCTTCAATGAGCGGCCGTCCGGGCGCTTGTTATCTTCAACAATTTTTTTGCGCACGAACTCCTCTTCAAGAGTAAAAAACACTTCTTTAACTTTATTGCAGTCTGTTTCGGGATTTTCTTTGACCAGGCCTTCGCAAATTGAGGCAAGAATTTTATTTACGCCGTCTTCTCTTTCTTCTTTGCTGACTATTCCATATACTCCTTCAAGCCCTTCAAATATTTTATCCTTCAAAGAAGTATACAGGTTATTGTCTATCTCATGCATTTTAACTTCTTTTTTCTTTTTCCCTATTTTCTGGCGCAGGTCTTTCTGGAAAACAACTATTTCCCTTATAAAAGGCTGGGCGAATTTTATGGCTTCAAGAACATCTGCCTCGCTAATTTCCTGTAAGCCACCCTCAAGCATTACAATATCATCTTCGGTGCCCACAACCACCAAGTCCATAACTGATTTTTCTCTTTCTTCGTAAGTAGGATTAAGCACGAAGCTATCTTCTATTTTACCTATTCTTACGGCTCCAACCGGATTATAGTAAGGTATATCTGAAATAAATAAGGCGCTGCTTGCGGCAGTAATTGCAAAAATATCAGGGTCATTTTTGCCATCGCTTGATAAAACCATGGCAACGACCTGAACTTCATTAGTAAAGCCTTTAGGGAAAAGCGGCCTGATAGGCCTGTCTATAAGGCGTGATGTAAGTATTTCTTCATCTTTGGGGCGGCCTTCGCGTTTAATAAATCCGCCGGGGATTTTGCCCATGGCATAAGTTTTTTCCTGATATTCTACGTTAAGCGACATAAATCCGTCGGTTTCCTTGGGTTCTTTTGACATACAGGCAGTCGCAAGCACAACAGTTTCTCCGCATGTAATAACAACGGAACCGTTTGCCTGTTTAGCCCAGTCACCGGTAGAAAACGTCAGGGAATTTTTTCCCAAATTAGGAAGGGAGAGAGAAATGCCCATTTTTATTTAAGATTAAGCTCCTTAGCTACTCCGCTATACCCTTGAGGATCCTTTTTCTTTAGATAAGTAAGGAGGCGGCGGCGACGTCCAACAAGCATCAACAAACCGCGCCTGGAATGGAAGTCTTTCTTATGCTTTTTAAGATGGTCGGTTAAATAATTAATCCTTTCGGTAAGCAGAGCTATCTGCACCGAAGCCGAACCAGTATCCTGGGGATGCTCTTTAAACTTCTCAATTAGTTTTTTCTTTTTGTTCTTTGCCAACATAATAATATAATACCCTTTTATTGTTTTTCTGTCAACCCTTAGGCTTCTGTTGAAAAATAAGGGAAGGCAAGTTGTCTGCCGGCTCGGCCTTCGTAGCCACACGGCGAAGAAGGAAGCTTATCAAGCGTAGGCAGAAATTTTAGCTATTTAGAATTATAGCAGAAATCAGGATTCAGGTCAATATAAAGTTTTTTAACGAATCCTGTCAGTTTTGCCCTTTATTATACTCAGAAAGCTGCTTTATGCGTTTTAGCATATTAGGATGTGTGCTTAAAATTTCCATAGCCTTATCTGCAAAGCTTAAATTTATCCTCTTTTGGGATAAACTACGCAGTTCATAAGGATCAATTGTGCCGGTCCTGTCTAAATCAAGCTGCGCTAAATCCGATATTTCGCTTTGAGCCCTGGATAAATCATTAAGGAAAAAGGCTTTTACACCCTCTATCTCTTTTAGGTTTTCTTTCGGAAGTTTTGCCGCGCCGTAAACAAGCTTATAAAGAGCTGTTGCCATGGTTGATGGTGAATTGCCCAGGCTTACAGAGCCCTTATCGGCAAAATATTCCCTTATGCGCGAAGCATACAAAACAAGAAGGTTCGTAATAAAATAAAACACAAACGCCGCAACACCTATCAAAGCTGCAGAGCCGCCGCTGTCGCGCCTGCGTGAGGGATTATAAAAAGTGAAACTATAAAAAACATAATATAAAACAAGCGGTATCACAGAGAGGAAAGTGATAAAAACAACATCCCTGCTTTTAAGATGCGTTATCTCGTGGCCCAATACCGCGCGAAGCTCATCTTTATCCAGCAAATCCATAATTCCGCGGGTAACACAAATCCTTCCGTCCTTAAGGCTCCTTCCAAAAGCAAAAGCGTTAGGCACATTTATGTAGGCGATTCCTACTCTTGGCATGGGAATATTAGCCTTGCGTGCTAAATCTTCAACCATTTCAAACAGCCAGGGCGCTTCTTCCTTGCTTACATATTTCACCCGCATTGACATTTCTACCATTTTAGGCCCTATTAAATACTGGAAAAGCATAACGCCGAACGCAAGCAAAACCTGGGGTAAAAAACCGCGTATATGAAGATAATACATGGCAACAGCTGCGATTGCGTAAATAATTGAGCAGAATATCGCCATTAATATAAACATTCTTAATCTTAAGGAAAACATATTTACCTCCTCTGAACTATATGGTTTTTTGCTTTAAATTGATAAAGATTTGTTATTTGGCAGTTTCTTCGACCTTTGAGTCTTTATCGAACTCTTTAACTATCTTTCTTACTTCAAGTTCGGTTTCTTCAATTTTTTCGCGGCATAACTTAATAAGCTCAACAGCTCTTTTTACGCGGGTGGTTAGCTCGTCAACATCTACTCTTTCCGACTCTAAATCAGAAAGTATAGCATTTAACTCATTAACTGCTTCGTTATATTTAATTGC
>JAQTUC010000102.1 GCA_028710385.1 Candidatus Omnitrophota bacterium | reverse complement strand
CCGCTATCAAGCGGTTCAAATCCGCTCCGCGCCTAAAATGTATACAATCACTCCAGAAGTTTTGTAAAATGCCGGAGTGATGAAATGGCAAACATAACGGACTTAAAATCCGTCGGCCCGAAAGGGCCTTGTGGGTTCAAGTCCCACCTCCGGCATTCTTAATGAGACTTAGGTTTTTGCAAGCCAAAGGCGCAGCAAAAGCCTTTAGTCGAATTAATCCTGAGCGACCGAGCGAAAGCGAGGGAGTCGAAGGATCTTAAAAAGGTACTTCGGCGAGGTCGCCTCAGTACCAATGAAAAACAAGGAATAACCTTATATAGTTTTCTTTTTCATTGGGCACTTGGCTCAGCCTGGCTAGAGCACTTCCTTGACATGGAAGGGATCACAGGTTCAAATCCTGTAGTGCCCACCATTTTTTCGCTAGCAAAAAAATGGTGAGGTCTCGCCAAAAGCAAAAAGCTTTTGGCGGACCCACTGGTTTTAGTGTTTAGCTTAGAGCGGATAGCGGCTAAATGAGAAAAGTAAATTGACTTTTTCCAAAAATATCTTAAACTATACGCTGCTCATTACAAAAAAATGTCATTTATCGGGGACGTCGTCTAGCCTGGTTTAAGACCCATGCCTGTCACGCATGTGACCGAGGGTTCAAATCCCTTCGTCCCCGTATTAATAAAAAGACCGCCCTTTCGGGCGGTTTTTTTATTAATGGAGGATACCTATGTTTGTTGCGGTGCTGCACAGTCAGCCAGCTATTTATGTAGAATTTTAAGTGCTATGTGGTAATATGTTGCATAAGGTTAGAATTTTCCGAAGATTATAATGTAATATAAACGGTAAATAATTATAATAAAATACTTATTTTATGTCTTGCTCTACTAAACTGAAAACATTAAGCCGGCTTATAAAAGCTATTGCAAAACAGCCGAAAGCAAGCCGTAAATTATTAGCCCACTTAATAACCACTATCCAGGGTTTTCGGTACGCTAAAGACTGGCTGACGTCTAATACTGATAATATATCGCCTTCATTGCTTAACGCAGGCGAAAGTTTAGAAGCCACAAACCCATTAAAGTCATATATCAATAATTACAAAGGAGAAAAGGGTATTTGTAAACCTATCCACTATTTTGATATTTATCACCGGTGCTTTAAAAAATTTATAGGCCGCGAAACGCACATACTTGAAGTGGGAGTTTATTCAGGCGGAAGCCTTGAAATGTGGAGAAGCTATTTTGGCTCAAACTGCCACGTTTACGGCATAGACATAGAAGAAAAATGCAAGTTGTTTGAAAACGATTATACAAAAATTTTTATCGGCGATCAGGGCGACAGGCAGTTTTGGAAACAATTTAAAGAAAAGGTTGCAAAAATAGACATCATAATTGATGATGGAAGCCATTTGGCAGAGGATCAGATAATTACACTGGAAGAAATGCTTCCTCATCTTTCTCCCGGAGGAGTTTATCTTTGCGAAGACATCGCAGATACTCACAGCAAACTGGTAGCGTATTTATATGGCATGATCAACGGCTTAAACGAATGGGGGTTGCCGGAGCCCGATAAAGAAGGTACTCAATTTCAAAAATGGGTTAAAACTATTCAATTTTTTCCGTGGGTCGCTGTTGTTGAAAAAGAAGAAAAGGCAGAACAAAGATTCACCATGCAAAGGTTAGGCACAAAATGGTTATGGTGAATACGCTAAGATAGCTTTGGGGAAATCGTAAAATCACTTAACAAGAAACCAAACAAATCCTCTCGTTCCAGTTTTCAGAAAAAATCCGCCCTTCGGGCGGTTTTTTATTTTCCGGGGATTTTTATTGACAAGCCGCAGTTTATCTGTAGAATGTTATGAACATATGTTCATAACTATAAGGAGATAATATGAGGCCTAAAAAAACAAGATGGGTTAAATGCATGCCGGGCGAGCGGTGCTTCAGGCCTAAGTGCAAACCGCCGCGTAAAATTAGCGGCGTGTGCGTTACTATTGATGAGTTTGAAGCTTTACGGCTAGCTTGCCTTGAAGGAATGAAGCAAGAGAATGCCGCTAAACTAATGAAAGTGTCCAGGCCGACATTTTCCCGAATCATAGCGTCAGCGCAGAAAAAAATTGCCGACGCGCTGGTTAATATTAAAGCCATTAAAATTGAAGGCGGTTGCTGCAAGGTGGTTATAAAAAAACGGAGGAACAATGGAAAACAAAGATGTTAAAAAAACCGTCCGCGATGGTTACGCAAAAATTGCTAAACAAGGCGGTTCATGTTGCTCTGCTGGTTCCTGCTGCGGCAGCAAAAATCAAGCCAAAGATATAAGTAAAAGCATCGGTTACAGCGCAAAAGATATTAACGCTGTTCCTGACGGCGCAAACCTGGGGCTTGGCTGCGGCAACCCAGTAGCATTAGCTTCTTTAAAAAAAGGCGAGGTTGTTCTTGACCTTGGAAGCGGCGCAGGATTTGACGCATTCCTTGCGGCGCAGAAAGTAGGAGAAACCGGAAGAGTGCTTGGCGTTGATATGACAAAAGAAATGGTTGAGAAAGCCAGGAGCAACGCCGCAAAAGGGAATTATAAAAACGTGGAATTTCGGTTAGGAGAAATAGAGAAATTGCCGGTTGAAAATGGCTCCATAGATGCCATTATCTCCAACTGCGTCATCAACCTTTCTCCGGATAAAAAAAGCGTATTTGAAGAAGCCTTCAGGGTGCTTAAGCCGGGCGGCAGATTAATGGTTTCGGATTTAGTTTTAGTAAAAGAATTACCAAAAGCAATCAGGGATTCTGTTGAGGCTTATGTCGGGTGCCTTGCCGGAGCGACTTTCAAGAAAGATTACCTTCAATTTATAAAAGAAGCCGGTTTTGAAAAAGTTGACATTGTCGGTGAAACATTTTATCCGGTTGAGGCAATGGCGAATGACGCAACCGCTAAAGTTGTTAAAAATAACCCTATTGTCAGCCAGGATGATTTAAAAAACATAGAACATTCGGTTGTAAGTATTAAAGTCAGCGCAATTAAGGAGGCGTAATGGCCGGAAGCATTACAAAAAAATTATCCTTCCTGGACAGATTTTTAACTTTGTGGATTTTTCTTGCCATGGCTATTGGCGTTTGCGCCGGATTTTTTTCTCCGGGCGTTGCTGCTTTCTGGAATAGATTCCAGGTCGGAACAACTAATATCCCTATTGCAATAGGCCTTATACTTATGATGTATCCGCCGCTTGCAAAAGTAAAATATGAAGAATTAGGAGATGTATTCCGCGATTTTAAAGTCCTGGGGCTATCTTTAGTTCAAAACTGGATAATCGGGCCGGTTCTAATGTTTATCCTCGCGATAACTTTTTTGCGCGGATATCCCGAATATATGGTTGGCCTAATTATGATTGGCCTAGCGCGCTGCATTGCTATGGTCATAGTCTGGAATGAGTTAGCCAGCGGAGATACAGAATATTGCGCCGGCCTTGTTGCCTTTAACTCTATTTTCCAGGTATTGTTCTATTCGGTTTACGCCTGGATATTTATTACTATTCTGCCGCGCTGGTTTGGACTAAAAGGAGTGGCGGTTAATGTTACTATGGGGCAGATAGCTAAGAGCGTTTTTATTTATTTGGGCATACCTTTTCTAGCCGGAATTATTACCAGATTTTCACTTATTAAATTAAAAAACAAAGAATGGTATCACAACAAATTTATCCCAACGATAAGCCCGCTTACTTTAATTGCCTTGCTGTTTACCATTACGGTAATGTTTTCCCTTAAAGGGGAGTATATCGTAAAAATCCCCTTAGACGTAGTGCGCATAGCTATACCGCTTTTGATTTATTTCATAGTAATGTTTCTAGTCTCTTTTTACATGGGTAAAAGATTTAATGCCGGATACGCAAAAACAGCCACATTGTCATTTACCGCAGCAAGCAATAATTTTGAACTGGCAATAGCGGTTGCCGTTGCGGTTTTCGGCATTAACTCGGGCGCAGCTTTTGCCGCAGTAATCGGGCCGCTGGTTGAGGTGCCGGTATTAATCAGCTTGGTTAATGTAGCCTACTATTTTAAAAGAAAATATTTTCTATGAAAAAATTTATTCTTGATTTCCTAATTTAGCGCATAGAATAATAAATAAGCAGTATAATTTGATAGCGCCAGTTAAAGTTTGGATAGTTTCAAATAATAACTCCCAAGACAAAGGAAGATTTTAGGTGAGGAATAAATCGGCCGCTATTTTATCATTACTATTTTCATTTAGTTTTTTATCGGCATTTGCAGAAACCATTGTTCTTAAATCAGGGAAAACCATAGAAGGAAAGATTCTTGAAAAAACAGAGAAAAGCGTAAAAGTTGATATCAGCGGTATACCAATAACATATTATCTTGACGAAATTCAAACCATAGACAGCGAGAAAATAAACTCTTACAGCACCTCTTCCGGCGCTTCGCAGGGGCCTCTTATTAAAAGCAAAAACAATTATATTTATGACAAGGGGGCGCGTCCCGGGCCTTTGTATGAGGCATACCGCATTTGCAATGAAGAAGGATTAAAATATATTAATTCCGGAGATTATTCTTCCGCAATCAAACAATTTGAAAAGGCTATAGAAATGATACCGACTGAATCTGTTGCGTATATAAATCTGGGGATTTCTTATAAAAAGACAGGCAAACCGCAGGAAGCAATAAAATCTTTGGAAAAAGCCCTTTCTCTGGACCCTGAAGATTATCAGATTTGCTATAACCTCGGCAATGTATATTTTGAACTCCTCAAAAACTACCAAGAGGCAGAACAATGGTATTTAAAAGCAATCCAGAAAAATCCCAGCGCCAGCGCGCCATACGGAAATTTAGGGGTCGTTTATATTTACTTAGGAAAATATGCCCAAGCTAAGGAAAATCTTGAAAAATCAAAACAACTTTCTGAGCAACACGGCGACAGAGAGGGCGTATATTTTGCGGAACAAAACCTAAAAACCATTCCTGCAGAGCGCAATTAAGTATTTTAGCTTGCCGCAGATAATTGCGCCTGTTGGAAAACCCGCTTGTTAAAGCGGGTTTTTTATTCGGCTGTTACTTTTGCATGCCTTGTGATAATATAATGTTGGCGTTTTGGTTTAAGTAAAAAAAAGGGGAAAAATGAACGAAAAACCGAGAATTTCCGTATTAGCGATAACAAGTTTTATTGTTTCAATTGCATTGTTTGGCTTGCCTTTAATTTCCGGTTTGGCGGCAGCGGTTATGGGCGTTATTGCAATATGCAGCATTGCTAAATACAAAGGCTCCTTAAGCGGGAAAAGCTTTGCCGTCGCAGGCATAAGCA
>JAQTUC010000101.1 GCA_028710385.1 Candidatus Omnitrophota bacterium | reverse complement strand
GAAGCAATGGAGCGCTGCATAAAAGACGCTATAAAAGACGCAGGCATAAAAAATGAAGACATAGACTACATTAACACGCACGGCTCATCTACCAGGCAAAACGACGTATTTGAGACAAGCGCTTATAAGGCGGTATTTGGCGACTACGCTTATAAGCTTCCCATAAGTTCTATTAAGTCAATGATTGGGCATCCTCTGGCAGCGGCAAACGCGATTGAGAGCGTTTTATGCGCGATGATTTTTGAAAAAGGCGTTCTTCCTCCGACAATAAATCAGGAAGAGCCGGACCCTAAATGCGATTTGGATTATATTCCAAACGTAAAAAGAGAATATATGCCTAACTATATTTTAAAAACAAGCAGCGGATTTTCAGGAATACATTCTTCAATTATATTTAAGAAATGGAAAAATAAATAAAAATCACAAATTACAATGAACAAATTACAAACAAACCACAATACCAAAATCACAATAAACAAACATTTTTTTGTGATTTCGGAATTGTTTATTGTGTATTGTTTGTGATTTGTGGTTTGTATATTGTGATTTAAAACAATCTTAAAGGAAGGAATAAACAATGAAAGAAAGAGTAGCAATAACAGGAATAGGAGTTGTTTCGCCGGCAGGACTTAAAAAAGAAACTTTTTGGGCTAATTTAAAACGCGGCAATTCATTTATAGATGAAATTACGCGTTTTGACGCATCGCTTTATCCATCGCGCATAGCAGGCCAGGTGCATGAGCTTGATCACTATTCGCATCTGCCAAGCAGGCTAGTTAAAAAAATTGACGTTTTTTCGCATATGGCGCTTGTTGCAAGCGAACAGGCTTTGCAGGATGCGAAAATAGATTTGGAAAAAGTTGATAAAAAACGCGTCGGCGTTTTTATGGGCAATGCCATAGGCGGTTGGCTGTTTGCGGAAACAGAGCTTCGCGATATGTATATTGAAGGAAGAGAAGGAGTCTCTCCTTATATGGCTTCTGCCTGGTTTCCCGCAGCGCCCCAGGGCCAGGTTACGATTTATTACGGATTTAAAGGTTACAGCAAAACCGTTGTCTGCGACAAAGCATCAAGCGCTTTAGCTTTATGGTACGGCGCAAAAATAATAGATGAAGGAAAAAACGATTACGTATTGGCCGGAGGAATGGAGGCACCAATTACGCCCTATGCGCTTTTAAGCTCAAATACCTGCGGACAATTATCAAAAAATAATCTTATGCCGAAAAAAGCTTACAAGCCTTACGACTTATACAGAGACGGTTTTGTTCTGGCAGAAGGCTCAGGTATAGTTAACCTTGAAAAGGAAGAGCATGCCAAAAAAAGAGGCGCAAATATTTACGGTTATCTTAAGGGCGTGGGATTTTCTTCAGACGGGTACCATTATTCGCGCTACAGCCCGAGCTCCGAAAGTTTTGAATACGCAATAGAGGAATGTTTAAAAGACGCGGGCTGGGCAAAAAAAGATATTGATTATATCTGCCTTGACGCGGAAGCAACAGTTATGGGGGATTACCTTGAAACCCAGGCGCTTAAGAATGTATTCGGTAAGGAACTTTCGCATATTTCTTTAAGCGCTCCAAAAAGCATGTATGGAAATTTACTCGGCGCTCAGACGGCTCTTGATTTGATAGTCACTCTGTTTTCAATGAACCACAACCTGGTTTTGCCAACCATAAATTACGAAATGAATGACCCTTACTGCGATTTGGATTATACGCCGAATGTTGCTAAAGAAAGGAAAATAAATAAAGCGTTGCTGTTTTCGCGCGGCCGCGGCGGAATAAATGTCGTGCTTGCGGTTGAGAAATAATGAGAAAGACGGTTGTTTTATTTTTTGCTTTGAGTGTATTTTTGGTTTCAGCAGTTTTTGCCCAGGAGACATTAAGAGAAAGAATCAGGGAAAGAGTAAAAACTAGCGTGCAGAAAAAGACTGAAAGGTTGTATGGAATAGGCGACCCGGAGTTTTCTCTGCAGCACGAAGGCCTGTCCAGAATTTATAAAGTTCATCTTCCGCCAAATTACGACAGCAAAAAGGCTTACCCGGTAGTAATTTATATCCATGGCGGCGGCGGAGATATGAGAGCGGCTTATATAGATGGCCTGGATAAAGCAGCAGATAAATTAGATTTTATTCTTGTTGCTCCGCAGGGAACGGGAAAATTAAAGTTAGGGCATTTGCGCGGAGTCTGGAACGGCGGAAAATGGGAAACAGGTGAATGCTGCGGCTTTGCGGATGATGTAGGATTTATTTCAAAAATGATAGATGAACTTAAGGCAAAGTATAATGTTGATAGCAAAATGATTTATGCAACAGGCATTTCTAACGGCGGGCTTATGACTAACCGTATTGGTTGCGAGCTTTCCGATAAAATTGCAGCTATTGCTCCTGTCGCAGGAGCGGCAGTTGAGTCAAGCTGTAACCCCGGCCGTCCCATGCCGGTTATGGATATCCACGGAACGCTAGATCCGGCTAATCCTTCTGACGGGAGCGAGCCAAGGGGGATTTTTGCCAAAGACAGCAACAGCCCGTTTGCCATGCCTTATAAAAGAATGACTCCCTATAAGGTGGCTGATGCCTGGAGGAATATAGATAAGTGTTCGGCAAAGCAAACTGTTACATATGAAAAAGGCGGCGCTAAATGCGTAAGTTATAACGAATGCGCAGAGGGCTCGGAAGTGGTTTTGTGTATCGTTGAAGGAATGGGCCACACTTATCCGGGAGGAGCGCAGTATCTCACTGAAAAAATAGTCGGCCCTGTATCGCGCGATATTTCCTTCAACCAGATTTGGGAATTTTTTAAGAAACACCCTAAGCAATAATCATAAGGAGGACCCATGGCATTAAAAGATGACGTTGTAAATGCAATTGCCGACATTCTTGATGTGAATGCGAGCGAGCTTACAGAAAATGAAAAACTTTACGATTCAATCGGCGTTGACTCAACTGAAATGGTTGAGCTTTGCGTTTCTTTGGGCAAAAAGTTCGGTATAAAAATTGCCACAAACGAAATAACAAAATCTTCAACCCCGCTTGAAATAACTGCGCTGGTTGAAAAAAAGAAACAGTAAATTGTCACACGTCGCACGTAGCAGGTATCACGTCTAAAAACGTGTTACGTGATACGTGTAACGTGATACTAATACAAATATGAAATTAATTGATTTAAGCTTGCCAATTGACGATAAGGCTTTTGAGGTGCATCACGTTGAGATTGAGCGCGTGTCGCATAAGGAAGGAGTCCGTAAATTTAACCGCGTTTTAATGGGTAAGACCTTCAAAGGTAAGTTGCAGCACGCCTTTGGCAGGCGCATTGTTAAAAAAGAAGACCTGCCCGATGAGGAATTCTTGTCTCTTGAGGTGGTGCATTCACCTGTCCACATAGGCACGCATCTGGATTATTCTTTCCATTACGGATCAAAGTCAGAAGGAAGAGCCTCAAAGACAGCAGAGGAAATTCCTCTTGAATGGTGCTATCAAAATGGCGTAAAGCTTGACGTTTTGCATAAAAAACCAAACGAAGCTGTAACAGCCAAGGACTTGGAAGAGGCTCTTACTAGAATTAAATATACATTAAAGCCTTTAGATATTGTTTTATTGCATACCGGGGCGGATAAGCTTTTTGGAGGGCCAAAATATTTCAGCGACTATCCCGGCATAGATATCTCGGCGATAGATTATCTATTGGACAAAGGTATTAAAATTTTCGGCGTTGATACTATGGGCATAGACCGTCCCTACAGGTTCATGCTTAAGGAATTTTTGGAAACTAAAGATGTTAAAAAATTATACCCATCGCATTTTTACGGAAGAGTCCGCGAATTTATCCATATAGAACGCTTAAGCAGCCTTGAAAAACTTCCCGGTTTCGGATTTAAGGTTATTTGTTTTCCTGTAAAGATTAAGTGTACTGGTGCAGCGTGGGCGAGAGTGGTGGCAATAACTGAATAGTTTACAGTTAACAGCGTACAGTTTACAGTGTGGGAATGTAAGCCGAAAAGATTCTTTACTATACACTGTAAACAGTAAACTGTGAACTTTAAAAAGGAGGATAAAATGGGCCATACAGTTAATTCAATTGTAATCAATGCTCCCTACGAAAAAGTTTTTGATATTTCAAATGATGTCGCGCGCTGGACAGAATTATTCGGCGGAGAATATAAAGAGTCAACAGTAGAGAAAAAAGAAGACAACAAAATAACCTTCAGGCTTATGGATGACGAAGGAAGAACCCGGAAGTCATGGCGCCTTTTGTTTAAAGACAAAAATTTCGCTTATGCAGAAAGAGAGGAGCCGAAATTTCCTTTTAAGTTTATGAAAATTATCTGGCTTTATACTGCGCGCCCAAACGGCATTGAGCTTACCTGGATTCAGCATTTTGAGATGGATGAGAAGGCTAAATTTACCGACGAACAGGTTGAAGGTTTTATTAACAAGCATTCAAAAGATAATCTTAAGATATTCAAAGAAGCGATTGAAAAAGAGGCTAAATGATTTTTGGGATAAGGCGTTTCAGGCATTTCATTTTATTTTTTATTGTTGGCTTATTTTTTGTTATTGCAGCGCCGCTTTGCGCCAAAGCCCAGAATGAGAATCGCTCCGGTTCTCAAATATCCGCGCCAACGCCCGGCGGAAAAGATGTTTCAAGGATGCTTGAAGAAATTAAAGATATTTCATCGTCAAAATTCGGCAATTTCAACGTTAATACCAATGTAAGCGATAAACACAAAAAAACAACGCTCGCTTTTATATTCTCTGAGTATATCCCGGGAGTTATCAAGCATTTTTCCTTTGAAGTTCCTGATTATATCAACGTTTTTGTAATCAAGGACAAAGATTACAGGAATTTTTTAAATGAGCTGGGATTGAATTATTCAAAAATGCCCTATGGCCTTGAGATAGGGAAAAATACTTCTGTTGTAATTAACGCAGACCTGGCGTTTGGTTCGGTAACTTATGAAGTTATGCGCCTTTTGACGGGGTTTAATTTACCGCAGGCTCCTGTATGGATTGAAGACGGCTTCCCGTATCTTTATGAAACTATCGGTATTAAAAACGGCAGCCTTGTTATAAAATCCAACAAAAGGCTGGGGATTCTTAAAAAAGTAATTGATACGCCTGATTATGTGAGCATTAAGGATTTGTCGGTTATGGGGAAGGACGATTTTTATAAAGGAAACAATGCTCCTGCGGCGGCAGAAGCAAGATACATAATGTTTTATTTGCATAAAAAAGGGCTGCTTAAAAGATTTTACAGGGAATATAAGGCCACGCAGCTTGAGGATAAAAGCGGTATCCAGGCGTTGCAGAAAACAGTTGGGCTGGATATAAGGATATTTGAAGGAGAATGGCTGGCTTGGGTTAGGAATTT
>JAQTUC010000100.1 GCA_028710385.1 Candidatus Omnitrophota bacterium | reverse complement strand
AATGCCAAAACCCGCTCTGTTAACGCCCATATCTGTGGGTGACTGATAAACCGAATCCTTGCCGGTTATTTTTGTAAGAATTCGTTTAACTACAGGAAATACCTCAACGTCTCTGTTGTAGTTGACGCTTGTTTTTTTATACGCTTCAAGATGAAACGGGTCAATAAGGTTAAAATCCTTTATGTCCGCCGTGGCTGCTTCGTAGGCCACGTTGACCGGATGCTTAAGCGGTATGCTCCATATGGGGAAAGTTTCAAATTTGGCATAGCCGGATTTCAGCCCTTTTTGGCGGTCGTGATAAAGCTGCGACAGGCACGTTGCAAGCTTTCCGCTCCCAGGTCCGGGCCCGGTAACCACAATCAGCGGTTTTTTTGTTTCTATATAATCGTTTGCGCCGTAGCCCTTTTCGCTTACTATGACATCAACATCCGTAGGGTAACCTTTTGTAAATTTGTGCGTGTATACTTTAATGTTTCTGCGTTCAAGCTTGTTTTTAAATATTTTTGCGGCAGGCTGGCCGTCAAAGCGTGTTATAACAACCGCCAAAACATCTATATCGCGGCTTCGTAAATCATCTATAAGCTTAAGAGCATCTGCATCGTAAGTAATTCCAAAATCAGCCCTTATCTTTCTTCTTTCTATGTCCCCGGCATAAATGCAAAGTATAATTTCCGCCTTGTCCTTTAATTGCTGAAGGAGGCGGATTTTTACGTTTGGGTCATATCCCGGAAGGACGCGGGCGGCGTGGTAATCAAACAAAAGTTTTCCGCCGAACTCAAGGTAAAGCTTATTATTAAACCTTTTTACCCGCTCAAGAATCTCCGCTGTCTGCTCTTTCAGGTATTTTTCGTTGTTAAAACCGATTTTTCCTGCGGCCATATTTTCTCCCGCTATTATATGTTTATCTTACAATGCAATTATTGCTGTTCTTTTAACAGGGCAGCCTCAACCTTAACTAAATCCTCTTCCGTGTCAACTCCTATGGATTCAAATTTCGTTTCAATAACTTTTATTTTATATCCCGCTTCAACCGCACGCAGTTGTTCAAGTTTTTCTGCTTTTTCAAGATAGGAAGACGGCAAATTCTTGAAGGTATACAGGAAATCTTTTGTGTATGCATAAATGCCTAAATGCTTGTAATGCGTTTTCTGCAAAGATGCATCCCTGTAGTAAGGCACCGGGTAACGCGAGAAATAAATTGCAAAATCATTTTTGTCGCAAACGACTTTTACTATGTTAGGGTTATTTACGTCTTCTTCTTTTTCAATTTTCTTTTTTACGGTTGCCATAGGAATAGCTTTATCATTAACCATTTCTCTGGCAAGGCCATCTATAACTGAATAATGCATAAGAGGCTCATCCGCCTGGATGTTTATAACTATTTTCGCCTCTATATCCCTTATTGCTTCAGCTATTCTGTCAGTGCCGGACTGATGTTTAGTTGAAGTCATTACGGCTTTTGCCCCGAATTTTTCAGCCGCTTCTTTTATTTTAAGATCGTCGCAGGCAATAATTAAATCATCAAGGAGGCTCGCTTTTGACGCGGCTTTCCACACCCACTCAATCAGCGGTTTTCCGCAAAGGGTGCGCAGTAATTTATGCGGCAGCCTTGTTGATTCGTAGCGAGCCGGAATAACTCCGATTACCTCTATGCTATTTCGCATTAATCCTCTGCAGCAATTCTTTTTTGTTTGTAGTTGCGGCGCCCAACTTCTCAACTACTATACCTGCAGCAAAATTGGATATCAAAGCAGCTTCGTAAAAACTTGCTCCTGCGGCAAGTGAAAGCGTAAATGCCGAGATTACAGTGTCACCCGCTCCGGTTACATCAAAAACTTCAAGTGCGGTGGTTGGTATATGATAATGTGTGTTATCCGCAAAAAGCATCATACCGTCCTCGCCCAGCGTAACAAGCAGCGATTTCGGGTTAAGCCTTTCAATTATGGCTTTTCCCAAAAGCGGAATTTCTTCCTTACTGTGTATTTTCATGTTTGCCGCAGCTTGCGCTTCCTTAAGGTTAGGCGTAAGCGATGTAACATTGGTATAGTAGTCTATGTGTTCTTCTTTTGGGTCTACGGTAACTATTTTTTTATTGCGCGTGCAAAGGTCAACTAAATCTCCCACAATATTAGGGTTGATAACGCCTTTTCCGTAATCTTCTATAATAACCGCGTCAAACTTTTTTATATTTTGCGAAATTTTCTTAAAGAGCGCCTTGCTTGTGTCGTAAGAAAGAAACTCAATTGACTCCCAGTCAAGCCTCACGATTTGCTGGTGCTGCGCTATTATGCGCGTCTTAAGCGTTGTGGGCCGGGTTTTATCCGCAACAATCAACTCGCTGCCTATGCCTCCTTCTTTGATCAGGGAAGACAAGACATTGCCGAAATGGTCACGCCCCAGGCAGCCGCAAAGGCTTACTTTTGCCCCCAGGGAAACAAGGTTAAGGCCGACGTTAGCAGCTCCTCCGCAGACAAAATTTTCCCGGTTCGCCCAGACAACCGGCACCGGCGCTTCAGGGGAAACTCTTTCAACTTTTCCAAAAATATAATGGTCAAGGACAAGGTCGCCTACAACCATTATTCTTTTGTTTCTAAAACGGGAAATTACCTTGGCAAGTTTGTTTTTGTCAACTTTCATATACTTTGTAGTGCTTTTCGGCGATATTTATATATTTATATTGCAGATTGCGGTTTCTTAAAGCCTTAATTATATCACGCAAACGGAAAAAATCTACTTTTTTAACACCATTCCCGCTTGGCGAAATACCTTATTGTTTCGGTTAATTCATTGCTTGTTGCGGGCTGATGGGATTCTATCACTTTAAGCAAATTGCGGTTATTAAGATGTGAACAAACCTGCTCTGATTCAAAGTCTCCGGACATCGGCGAGAGGTGATCATGCAGCCCTTTTATGCCGTGCAAATGAAACCCGAACAAATAGCTGCCATAGCTTTTAAGCAGGCTGTCTTTCTCGGTTATGCCCAGGTGCTCCTGCGCCCTGGCGTGGCCGGTGTCATGCCAATAAACAAGCCCTTTGTCGTTAAACTTTTTTAAAAAAACTCCTGTTTCCTCGTTGTTCGGGATTTCATTAGGATAATAACGGTTTTCAAGGCCTATTTTTACGTTCTTTTTAAATGCATATTCTGTTATCTCATTCAGGCTTTGTGTAACGCTATCCAGATAGGGTTGTTTTTTATCCTCGCGTGATTTCAAAATATTATCACGAAGCGCAGCTGCCTCTCCTGTTTCAATTTTCCCCTGGCTAAAAAGACCCAGCAGCTCTTTTACATATTTGTTATCCATTTCAATCGCTCCCGCGTGTATAATTACTATTTTTGCGTTAAGGTTTGCCGCGGTGTCAATTGATTGTTTTGTGTATTTAACTGCGCATTCCCTTTCTGTTTTGGATAACGCGGAAAGAAAATAATAATTAGTAAAAAAACGGTGAAACAGATTTTGCGTTGGCAGCGGGCAAAAGTTATGCACACTCACAACGTCAATATCTTTGGCTTTTAGAAGCGGAGTAATTTCGCTTAGCCTATCTCGCGTAAAATTGTAGCCGAGCTCAATTGATTTTATGCCAAGAGCGCTTATCTCGGACAGCATTTTTTCCAGGTCGCAGTTTTCAGAATAATTCCAGGTTGTAGAAATAGCAATCATATTAATTTAAATTGGCAGGAGTTCTATAAAATATTCAGCCAAAAAGGCTTTGGCTGCAAAATACAGCCTTTAGGTTTGCGCCGCAATTACATTTTATCAAAAGTCGCGCTTGTTTTGCGCTCCTTTTCTTTTCTTTCCAGCTCCTGTTCATCATCCTCAAATATAGTATGGGCGGCGCGTTTTGAAGATGCGTCTTCTCCCATAAGCGTGTTTCTTTCTTCGTAGTTTTCCAAAAGCTGCGCCAACCTTGCTCCGAGATGCTTTTTGATGGTTTTTAATTTTTTTTCATAATACGATATCAATTTCTGGTTTTTCAGCAAAACTTCTTTTTCGCTCTTATCATGCATTTCCTTGTTCGCCCAGTCTTTATCTTTAGGAAAGTACTCCTTAAGAACATCTTCCCAATAGCGGATAAGGTCTTCTCTGTTGGCTTCTTTTGCCATTCTTATTTCATCCTCAAGCTCTTTTTCAAGGTCTATCCTTAATTCATAGGAAGTTTTTATGCGGTCGTATTCGCCTCTTACTTCCTCAAGTTTTGCCTGGACTGCTTTGTATTCCCTGATTAAATTGCGTAAACGGGAAATATCCATATTACCTCCCTTTTAGAACAAACCGCGATTGCGCTATCCCTGAAATTCCGGCTTATCGGCTCAGTTATTTTTTATTTGCTTGCCTTGTATGCTGTATTCAGGCCTGTAAATTTCCAATACCTCTCCGCTGTCTCTGTCAACAAACACCCAGACTTCTCCGGAAGGTTCTCTGAAGTTATAAAGCACAGCCTGGTAATTCTTCATAAATCCTCTTTCAAAAAGTTTAAAATGCGGAGCACTCATAAGATCAGCCATTCTGTTTACTCTTTCGCGCCACATTTGATTATCTTTATCATACATTACTTCAACTCCGGTAAGTTGAAATCCGTCATTGACCATAGCTGTTCCGGCAGCAGCTAGTATTTCATATTTAGTTAATTGTTTTTTTAAGGCATATGAAGGAAACAGATAAAAAAAACATACCAATATAGCAGCCAGGAATATTATTTTTCTAGACATACACGCCCTCCTTTTGATATATGTATTATACGCATTACCAAAATAATCTGCAATACTTTAAAATTTAATCACATTTCTACAGTAGCTGTGAGCAGATATAATCGCAAAACAAAAAACCCTTTCTGGTCGCGGCAACACCGATATATTGGCCGCCTTTTACAATGTATTTTAGAAATTTTTCTTTTACAAGCAACTGCAGGCTGTCTTTTTCAAGGGTTAAAAAATCAAAACCGGTTTTTTCCCTAAACCAATTAAAATCAATGCCGTTTTTTGTGCGTATCTTTATTGCGGCGGTTTCACGGGCGCTTTTTGCCGCTGATAATTTTTCCGAGGAAACAACAACGGATTTTCCTTTTCGTATTAGTTTTGCGTATTTAACGGCATCGGGAATGTTTGTTGACCTTACGCCGTTTAAAAATGAAACCGCGCTTGCGCCAAGGCCTAAATAAGAATTGTTTTCCCAATAATTAAGATTGTGCCTGCACTCAAAACCGCGTTTGGCAAAATTAGAGATTTCGTATTGCATGAATTTGTTTTTTGCTAAATACTCCATTGTAAGTTTGTACATATCAGCGCATAGGTTATCCGGCAGCTGCGTTATGGTTTTTGTTTTTAATCTTTTGAAAAGTTCGGTATTGCGCTCATAAGTTAATGAATAACAGGAAATATGTTTAACCGGAAGTGTAACCGCAGTTTCAAGCTCCTTTTTCCAGTCTTTTATTGTTTCTCCCCAGGCCCCGAAGATTAAATCAATGTTAATATTTGAAATACCGCTTTCTAA
>JAQTUC010000099.1 GCA_028710385.1 Candidatus Omnitrophota bacterium | reverse complement strand
TGCGGGAAGGTATTTTTTTATTTTATCCGCCCACTCTATCGCGGTAACCCCTTTTCCGTAAAAATATTCCTCAAACCCGACAGTCTCCAGCTCGTCGGTCGATTGAAAGTGGCAGGGCATAATGTCTGTGTTTGTTGAGGGCGGTTCAGAGACAGTTGCCAACTTTTTTGAGGAAAAACTTGTAGATAAGGTATATTTTTTCATTGCGCCGAAAATCCTGGGAGGGAGAAAGTCCCTGGCTTCTGTCGGCGGGAACGGTTTGCCGCTTAAGGAATCTCCTTTTATAAGCAAAATGGAAATTAAAAAAATCGGGCAGGATATATTGGTTGAAGGATATCCGGATTATGGCAGATAATAAAACACACAAAATAATACTTAAACGGCGCAGCATCAGGTTTTTTAAGCAAAAAGAAGTCCCTTTAAAAATAATAAAAAAGGCGCTCAATTGCGCACGCCTTGCTCCGTCTGCGGCAAATCTGCAATTTCTGGAGTATCTTGTCGTAAATGGCAGTACCCTGAAAGAAAAAGTGTTTAACTGCCTTCGTTTCGCAGCTTATATCGCGCCGAAAAGAAATCCCCCAAAAAAACAGGCGCCCTATTTTTACATTATATTGCTTGTTAATAAAGAAAAGTCAGCAGCTCCCAATCTTCGCGATATAGGAGCGGCAGCGGAGAATATCATGCTTTCGCTTTTATCATTCGGAATCGGCTCCTGCTGGCTGCAGAATATCAATAAAGACAGTTTAAACAAAACTTTTGATTTAGGTTCAAAATACGAAATTGATTCAGTAATTGCCGCAGGCTTTCCCGATGAGGCTCCTAAACTTGAAACTGATTCCAGGAATATAAAATACTGGCTTGACGGGAAAAACAGGCTGCACGTTCCCAAAAGGCCGCTTAATGACATTTGGCATTACAACAAAATATAAGAAATATGAAAGAATTTGACGCGTTGGTTAAAACTATAAGAAAATTGCGGGCTCCCGGAGGATGCCCCTGGGACAGGGCTCAGACAATTGAAAACTACAAAAAATTTATCCTTGAAGAAACGTATGAGCTTATAGATGAAATAAGCAAAAACAAAAGCGAATCAGTAAGGGAAGAATTAGGAGACATCTTTCTTATACTTATAGTTATCGCAGATATGTTTAATGAAAAAAATAAATTCACCCTTAAGGAAGTTCTAAAACACGTAAATGAAAAGCTTGTATTGCGTCATCCGCATGTGTTTTCCAACACCAAATTGAAAACCGACAAAGAGGTGCTTGCCTTCTGGATTAAGCATAAGGCGAAGCATAAAAAAAGAAAAACCATAAAAGAGAGGCTTCCCCAAATGGCGCCCGCGCTTTTACTCTCCGATATTTTCTTTAAAGAATATGCGCACATTAAAAATAAAAAAGAATATAAAAAAGAGGAAATTTCCGAAAGAATAAAAGACAAGCTCAATTCGTTTTATAAATGCAGGAACAAAAAAGCTGTTTTGGGCGAATTGTTGTTTGAGGTAGGCAGGCTTTCTTCTTTGTATAATCTTGACCCTGAGAATGTGCTTCGTGAAAAAGTTATAAAAGAAGCAGAAAATTCAAAATATTCCCTTTCCGGTGATGCTGCGGGAAATCCCGCAGAAAATAGAGGAGCGGGACGTCGTCCCAGGAAAGGACTCCAGTAAACAAAATATAGATATTTGTTTAGTTTCAATTATAATAAATATATGGCAAATAATAGACGGCTTGTAAGATTAAAAGTTTGTGATTTCCTTGAGGTGCGCCCGTTAAATGAGGTAGCAAAATGCTTTAAGGCGAAAGCATGCGACGTAACGCCCATGGGTATATGCTTTAACTGCGAGATGGAATGGAAAAGAGGGCACGTTCTTATGATTGATTATTTTATACCTGAAGAATTTGAGTCAGTTAAGCTTAAGGTGGCAATAGTCTGGTCTGAATTTATTGACACGGACCAGGGTTATTTCTGTGGCGGGCAGATAATGGAGATTGAATCGGATAAACAGGAAAAATTCGCAAATTATTATACAAAAAGGCTAAAAGAAACCTCTCTTTAAAAACTCGCATGTCTAAAGTTTTTTTCAAAAAAATATCCTACGAAGAACTTCTTAAGCGCCCCGATATTATAGTGGACGGGCTTAAGATTGCAGGCATAACGGAAAATTTTAAAAAAGACAACTTTGTAGGGCTTAAAATACATTTCGGAGAAAAAGGCAATAAGTCTTTCATCAACCCTAACTTCCTGATTCCTTTGTCAAAATTTTTAAAAAAATGCCAGAGCCGGCCTTTTCTGTTTGAGACAAACACTTTATACCGCGGAGAGCGGATGAACGCAGTTGACCATATGAACCTGGCTTACGGGCATGGTTTTGCCAAAACGAATATGCCTATCGTAATCGCAGATGGCATAAAAGGTAACGATTATATTGAGGCAAAAATTGATAAAAAGCATTTTAAAACCTGTTTCCTCGCTAAAGCGCTGTTTGATGTGGATTTTCTTCTGGTGCTTTCGCATTTAACCGGGCATATGCTCACAGGTTTTGGCGCGGCAGTAAAGAACCTTGGAATGGGTTGCGCCGCGAGGAGAGGCAAGCTTTCGCAGCATTGCACCATGCAGCCGGTTATATCAGAAAAAAAATGTATTATGTGCGGTATGTGCGTAAAGAGCTGTCCGGCGCAGGCAATAGAAAAAGGAGAGGCTAAATGTTATGTTGTAAAAGAAAAATGCATAGGCTGCGCCCAGTGCATAAGTGTTTGCCCGCGCGGTGCCGTGGATATAGTCTGGTCTGAAGAATACAATTTAATGGGCGAGAAAATGGCTGAATATGCGTACGCCGTTACAAAAAACATCAAATGCGCATACGTAAATTTTTGCCTTTACATAACCAAGGAATGCGATTGCATGAACAAAGAAAGCGCAGGTTTTATAAAAGACATAGGAATACTTTTTAGTTACGACCCTGTTGCCATAGATAAAGCAAGCCTGGATCTTGTGCAAAAACAGGAAAACCGTGACGCTATTCTGGAGTGTCATCCTAAAATAAACTACCTTCATCATCTTCAATACGCAGAGACTCTTGGTTTAGGCAGCCTCAATTATGAGCTTGTTGAAATATAAAACAGGCCAAAGGTAAAAAATAACCGTCAGCATGCCAGGTAGAAGCAGGATCTTCTTACTTTTAACTCCCGATACCAAATAAAATGAGCAATCAAATAGGTCCTTCCGAAGTAGTGGTTGTTGAAGCTTCCGCAGGAAGCGGGAAAACCTTTGCTTTGGCAAAAAGATACCTGCAGCTTATCGTAAGCCCTCGCCCGGAAGAATTAGGCGTCCCGCTTCGCAATATTCTTGCCATAACTTTTACCAACAAAGCCACAATTGAGATGAAGGAAAGAATTCTTGAGTTGCTTAAAAAAATTGCTTTAAAAAAATTCACAGACAGCGAAGAAGAAAAAGAAATGCTCGGCTCTTTGGGTTATTCAGAAAAAGATGTAAATGACAAGTGCCGGCTTATAATGGATGAGCTGATAAAGCATTATAATTTCTTCCAGGTTAAAACCATAGATAGTTTCATAAATGCCATTCTTTCAGGCTGCGCTTTAAACATTGACCGCTCGGCGAATTTTCAGATAAAAAATGATTATTCGCAGTATCTCGCTTATTGTTTTGACCTTACCCTTGATGCTGCTGCCAGCGACAAGGAAATGTATGATTTGCTTGAAGATTTTCTCCAGCATTATCTTTTCGTTGAAAACAGAAACGGCTGGTTCCCGAAAGAGGATATTTTGAAATTAATTGAATCGCTGTTTCAATTAAGCAATAAATATGCCGGTTATTTTTCTCCCTACAAAGCAGAAACAAAAGATTTAATTAAAAAAAGAAAATATATTTATGAGCTTATTAAAGAACTTTCCTTCAGCTTTCCGCAGGGGTTAAACGCAAACGCCATACGCTCAATCAACAATTTTCTAAACCAAAAAGAAGGCATATTTGATATAGCGGATTTACCCGTATGTTTAAGCGCGCAATTTCCGCCTATGAATAAGGACAAAGAATGCGAGGCAGACTTTGAAAAAAAATGGAAGAAAATTTCCAAAGAATTAACCGAGTTGATTGAGTTTGATTCAACCGCCGCATATAATCCTTACGTAAAGCTTTTTAACAAATTCCTTTATTTCTTCCATTCAGTCTCAAAAAAAGAAGACATACTTTTTCTTGAAGAATTAAACCATAAGGCGCATCTGCTTTTTAGCGAAGATTTGGGTTTGCCTGAGCTTTATTACCGCCTTGCAACGCGTTTTACCCATTATTTAATTGATGAATTCCAGGACACAAGCGAACTTCAATGGCGTAACCTTTTCCCTATGGTTGAGGACGCGCTTTCAACCGGAGGTTCGCTTTTTTATGTAGGAGATAAGAAACAGGCTATTTACCGTTTCCGCGCAGGAGAAGCAGGATTATTTGACCTGGTTAAGAATGATTTTTCCGGAAGATTTAATGTTATACCGAAACATCTTGTAAATAACTGGCGCAGTCAGAAAGCAATAGTGGAATTTAATAATGAAATTTTTTCAAAAGATAATTTGCGCCGGGCGATTATAGACAGCGGTATGGCAGATGAATTTGCCGATAAAGATAATATTGAAGAAGTTCTAGAGGTATTTAAAGATTCTTCCCAGAGCTATCAGGACAGCAATAAAGAAGGTTTTGTCTCAGTTGAGCGCATTGTTGGAAAAACCAAACAGCAGAATTATGACGCAGTAAAGGACAAGCTTCTTAAGCTTATAAAAGAGCTTCGCGGCCGCTTTGATTACGAAGACATAGCAATTCTTGCAAGAGGGAATGACGATGTTGAGTTGTTGAGCAGCTGGCTGCTGCGCGAAAAAATACCTGTTGAATCGGAAAAAACTTTAAGCATAGCAGAGCATCATCTGATAAAAGAAATAATATCGCTTCTTAGGTTCCTCAACTCCCCTATTGACGATTTAAGTTTCTGCGCGTTTACGCTCGGCGAATTGTTTTCGCAAGCCGCCAAAATTAAAACCGAAGAAGTAACGTCTTTCATCTTTAACCTGCGCAAAGAGGATAGAGCGAAAAATAATCTTTCACTTTATCTCAAATTCCGCGCTAAGTTTCCTCAAATATGGCAGAGCTATTTTGAAGAGCTTTTTAAAAACGTGGGTTTTATTTCTCCGTATGAGCTGGTTACTTCAATTTACAGCCGTTTTGAAGTTTTTGAGAACTTTCCCAATCACCAGGCTTTCTTTATGAAGTTCCTTGAGCTTATAAAATCAAAAGAGGCGGATTATGTTGGGCTTAGCCAGTTTTTAGCCTATCTTGAAACAGCGGTTATAGATGATTTATATGTTGATGCTACCCATAGCGATTCCATAAAAGTTTTAACCATACACAAATCAAAAGGCCTTGAATTTTCAGTAGTAATCCTGCCGTTTTTACGCATAGACATAAGCCCGGAAACAGGAGGCAAGGGCACAAGTTCTTATCT
>JAQTUC010000098.1 GCA_028710385.1 Candidatus Omnitrophota bacterium | reverse complement strand
GAAATAAAAGCTGTCCAGAGAAAGTAGGAAGACACAACGCTTGTTACAAACACGCCTATGTCATGAAAATTCAAAATCTTCAGGTTTTCTACGTTAACTGTGCTTTTCTTGAAGCAAAACTGCAGGCAGGTTTCAAGAAAATCAGAAAGAATTAAAAACAAAAGTATCTTGAAGGTTATTTTTTTTCTGAACATTTAAGTTTGGTGTTATAATGTAAGACAAAAATATTGAAAAATATTGTATCATAAAAGGGCTTAGTTTCATATAAATTTTTCCTTTTTGATTCATATTATGCCGATTTTTAAAGAAATTCCGCCAACCAGCGGCTGGAAATTCCGCGCCAGTGATTTATTTACCAAACCTTCCGCTAAATGCCTGGAAGATGATTTTAGGGATTTTTTAGGCGTAGATAGCGTCTTTGTTGCATATTCCGGCACTGCTGCTTTATACCTTATATTTGAATCTCTTCGCAAAATCTCGCCTAAAAGAACAGTAATTATTCCGGCATACGTATGCCCTTTGGTTGCGCTCGCAGCGCAAAAGGCAGGATTACGTATAAAAGTGTGTGATATAAATAAGGAAAACTTTGATTTTAACTACGATAATCTAAGAAGTCTATGCTCTGAAGACAAAGATATACTTGCCATAGTAGCTGTGCATTTAGGAGGTATTCCTTTGGATTTTGACAGAATAAAGGAAACTGCGAAAGGCAGAGAAATATTTTTGATTGAAGATTGCGCGCATAGTATGGGCGCAATGTATAGAGGAAAGAAATGCGGCACATTGGGAGATTTCTCATTTTTCAGCCTTTGCAGGGGTAAGGGCCTTGCCATATACGAGGGAGGCGTGCTTGCTGTTAACAAAAAAGAATATTCATCGGTGGTTACAAGTACGATTAAAGATGTTGTGCGTAAAAATTACGTTTCAGAATTTTTTAAAATAATTGAACTCCTGGGATACTGGATTTTTTACCGGCCTTCGCTTTTCTGGTTTGTTTTTAAGCTTCCGCAGATTTTCTGGAATCTCGGTAAAAATCAGGACAAAGCATTCGGCGAGGAATACGATACTGAGTTTGATACTCATGCTGTGTCGGGATTTCGCAAATTACTCGGCCATAAAAGTTTTTACAGATTAGGCGAAGAAGTTGCGAAACAACGCGAACGCGCTTTGTTCTACATCAAAGAGTTAACCCAAATAAAAGGAATAAAGGTTGTTAGGGAAAATAGCGGCGATTATGCAACTTACCCTTTCTTAACCGTACTTTTTGACGAAGCAGAAAAACGCAATGAATTTTTCAAGAAAATAAACAGGTATGGGCTTGGAGTTTCAATTGTTTATCTTAATGCTATTTGCGATTATGATTATCTTAAAGACAGCCTTTCCTGTAAAACAACAGATAACGCGCGCGATTTTTCAAAAAGACAGCTGACCTTTTCTACCAGCGCATTTTTAAGCGATAACGATGCGAAAATTTTGATTAAAATGCTACGCGAAACGCTTTCGCAATAACCGCTTATTTTTTATCCAAAATGGTTAAGATTTCTATGTGCGGAGTATGGGGGTAGAAATCGTAGCCATAAACTTTTGCCAAATCATATTTTTGTAAAAGCATTTTAAGGTCTCTTGCAAGCGTGATGGGGTCGCAGGAGACATAAAAGATATGCTCAGGCCCTGCTTTTAGTAATTCCTTGCAGACGTTTTCGCCAATACCTTTCCTGGGAGGATCAACAATAAGCGTTTTAATTTTTTCCGTGAATATTTCTGATATCAGGCGTTCGCTCGGGCCTTTTTTAAAACTGTAATTATTTATTTTATTGAGCGCTATATTTTCTTTTAAAAATGAGGTGTTTTCTTCAAGCAATTCCACTCCGAGCATTTTTTGCGCTTTATCCGCGAAGATTATGCCGAATGTTCCTATGCCGCAATATAAATCAGCGGCTATTTTAAAATTTCTTGTTTTAATCATTTCATCCATATCCTTGATAAGAAGCTCAAGCGTGCTTATGTTTATCTGAAAAAATGACTGCGCTCCGATGCGGAAAACTTTACCGGATATTTTTTCCTCCAGATAGTTTTTTCCGTAAATAATTTTTTCTCTGCGGTTTTTCTCCCCAATGTATATTATTCCTGATAAATCAAATTTCCCGGTGATTTCATCAGGAAATGTCCGGGTAATCCCGCCACAATCGGGAGTTTTGCCGTAGATAACAGCGAGGAGAGAGCCGTTGGAATTTTCTTTTATTTCAATTTCCTCTATAAACGTAAACCTGTTCGTATTGATTATTTTGAGAAGAGAGGAGAAAAGATTGTTCATATTTTTTGAGGCAAGATAACACTCGTCTATAGGCACAAATTCATCGTGCGTTTCCGGCGCATGATACGCAAGAACAGCGTTATTGTTTTTCCATAGCAGGCTTAGGCGCAATTTGTTCCTGTATTCCCATATCTTCCCCGAGGGTTTTATTTCAAAGCCGGTTAATTCTTTTTTCACGGTATGCTTAAAAATTTCTTCTATCTGAAGCTTTTTAAGTTCCAGTTGATAGGCGTAGTCTATGTATTGGTATGACGAGCATGTTTTGTAGTGGCTGCATAGCGGTTTGACCCGTTTTCCAGATTCGTTGGATATGCTAAGAGTTTGCGCTTCAATATAATTCTTTCTTTCGCGTATCGGCGATATTTCTGCAATTTCACCGGGAAGGCCTTCGTTTGTAAAAATGATTTTGCCGTTTTGACTGGCAAAGCTTTTTCCCGGATAGACAATTTTTTGTATTTCTACTTTCATGAATTAATTATAGCAATTATCGGTTGTTTCAGAAAGCTATTTCATTTTAATCGGCTTAGTTTATAATATTACCATGATTTTTCTTAAGACTAAAAAACAACAATAATAACAAAACTGGTTATGGATTTTTTGCCTATCAATCAGCAGGATTTAAAAAAGCGCGGATTAAGCGAGCCGGATATAATTATTATAACCGGTGACGCTTATGTGGATCACCCTTCATATGGCGCAGCCATAATAGGAAGGATTCTTGAGGTTGAGGGCTTTAGCGTTGGCATTATAGCGCAGCCTAATTGGCGCAATCTGGACGATTTTAAAAAACTGGGTCGGCCTAAACTTTTCTTCGCGGTTACTTCAGGAAATGTTGACTCTATGGTTTCAAATTATACTGCCAACAAACGCCTGAGAAGTTCTGACGATTATTCTCCCGGAGGCAGGTCAGGCCTTCGGCCTGACAGGGCTTTGATAGTTTATGCAAACAAAGCAAGAGAAGCTTACAGAGATTGCCCCATAGTTTTAGGCGGGCTTGAGGCAAGCTTGCGCAGATTTTCGCATTATGACTATTGGGACAATGACGTAAGGCGTTCGGTGCTTGTTGATGCAAAAGCGGATATTCTTGTTTATGGAATGGGAGAGTCCCAAATAGTTGAAATAGCAAAACAGCTTAAGAACGGAGCAGAGCCGCAGGCGCTTAATAACATAAGAGGCACGGTTGTTATACGCAAAAACCTGGATTTTTTAACAGAATCTAAAACCATTCCTTCGTTTGAAGAAATAAAAGATGATAAAAATAAATACAATTTGGCTTTCCGCGAAATCTATTCCCAGATGAATCCACTCAGCGCAAAAATCCTGGCGCAGAAACACGCTGACAGGTTTGTTGTGCAGTTTCCGCCGGCATACCCGTTGACCACAGAAGACCTGGACAGAATATACGGACTTAATTACGCGCGCAGATGGCATCCTTCCTACGACAAGCTCGGAGGAGTGAAGGGGTTTGAAACAGTTCGCTTTTCAATAATATCCCACAGGGGCTGCTGCGGTATGTGCAGTTTTTGTTCGCTGTATATGCATCAGGGCCGCATCATCCAAAGCCGCAGCGAAGAATCAATCTTGGAAGAAGCAAGGTTGCTTTCCCGTATGAAGGATTTTAAAGGCACAATCACTGATATCGGCGGGCCGACAGCAAACCTGTATCAGGCAAGCTGCAGCCGTTGGCCAAACGATGGATTTTGCGATAATAAAAGCTGCCTTAACCCTTCTGCCTGTAAAAATCTTAAGTTAGGATACAAAGAAAGTATTCAGTTGTATAAAAAAATTGCGGAAATCCCCGGGGTTAAGCATGTTTTTATAAGCAGCGGTTTCCGGTATGATTTATTGGCTGATGAGAATGCGGAGGAGTACTTAACCCAGATTTGTAAATTTAACATAAGCGGGCAGATGAAAGTTGCGCCTGAACACGTGGTTGATTCTGTTTTGCAAAGCATGAACAAGCCTTATGTATTAACCTATGAGAAGTTTCTTAGGCAGCTTGACAAGGTAAATGCTAAAACAAAAAAGAAAACCTATCTTGTTAATTATTTTATAGCAAGCCATCCCTCATCCGGCCTTAAAGAGGCGCTTGAGCTTGCCCTGTATCTTTCGCGGAGAAAAATTAACCCTGAACAAATCCAGGATTTTATTCCGTTACCTATGACTTTTGCTTCCTGCCTTTATTGTACCGGTGTTAATCCGTTTACTGGAAAAGCTGTTTATAGCGCAAAGACATTTAAAGAACGAAAAATGCAAAGAGCGCTCATTCAGCATAAAAATCCAAAAAACCGGCAGTTGGTGCGTGAGGCTTTAAAGATTTTGAAGGCGCAGCATTTGGCTGCTGTGCTTAAAGTGTAGGCATGGTAGAAGCCTTGTTGACTTTTTTCCGCTTAATATTTACTTAGTGCCGCTAATAGATCCTTCGACTCAGTCGCTTTGCTTCTTCGCTCAGTATTAATTCGCACTATCATTTTTTCTGCGTGCAGGAGCACTTGGAAAAATGATGCGCTCATTAAAAAAAGACCCCTCCCCCAAAAATAGGGAGAGGGTCCGTGGCTTTGGCCCTCTTACGAGAGCCCTATATAAACAATAACATTTTTATTTATACGTATTCAATGCTTTTGGCTCATTTTTGTGAAAGCGTTTACTGTATTTACGCGGTTTTTTAAGCGGTTAAAGGCCCATAAAATGCGTTAATTTTTCTTTATGGGGTTTACAAAATACGATTTTACGCTAAAATACTTAAATCCAAGCGGAATGTGCTTGTTTCTACTAATTGAATATTTATAAACATCAATGAGACAGGAATTTGTAATAAGTTCATTAGGCGTAGTAAGCCCCAGTGGTATAGGCAAGGAAGCATTCTGGAAGTCGCTTGAGGAAGGACATTCCGCGATTTCCAAAATTGAGTCTTTTCCTACAGATAAATTTTCCGTTAACTGCGCCGGAGAAATAAAGAATTTTGACCCAAAAGTTTTCCTGGGACAAAAAGGCCTGCGTAATCTGGACAGAAGTTCGTTATTTTTAATGACAGCTGCCAAGCTTGCAATGGACGACGCTAAACTTGCAATAACCGAGGCAAACACAGATGAGATAGGCGTTGTTACAGGCACAACTTACCCGCATTTATGGTCAATGATTGAATTTGACAGAGAAGTTCTTAAGGAAGGTTTGGATTTTTCAAATCCTGCGCTTTTTCCGTCAACTGTTTTAAACGCA
>JAQTUC010000097.1 GCA_028710385.1 Candidatus Omnitrophota bacterium | reverse complement strand
ATAAGCCTTTCCTATATAAGGTTTGTAAAGACAGATTTTACAGAATCAAGCAAGCTCGCCCTGCATGTTATTAAGCAGGGGCGCAGCCGTGTTGATTTGACCAATTACGTAAGGGCTTATCTTCTATATGCCGGAGCAAAAGGGATGATTGCCCATTATGGCGGGCCCATTTCAAATATTATAAACTGTTCGGCCGTTTTTCAGGCGCTTGAAACCGCGCAAAGCCTTATGCCTGAATATCCGGGGGTTTATTACGGGTTAGGAAGTTTCTACCTTCTGTCGCCGGAGATGGTTGGCAGGGATATAAATAAGGCGCAAGAATATTTTGAGAAAGCAATCAGGGCTGATCCATTTTTCCCCGACGCTTACGTAAGGCTTTCGCAGGTTTATGAGCTTAAAAAAAATCAAGTAGATGCCCAGATTTATTTGAATAAAGCTCTTGCTGTTGATCCCGGTAACGAGCTCGCTTTAGATATTAAAAGCGGGAAGTGTAAGTTTATCTGTGTTGGCAAAGACAAGTGATTTACGACCGCTGTTTTGTTCGGGGCGTATCAATTAAGAAAAATACTTCAAAGCTATATGAGGGTTGGCATTGCTGGCATCAGTTATAATTCCAGTCTTTAACGAAGAGCAATACATAGAAACTATATTACGTAAAATTAAAGAAGTTAACCTTCCCGGGAATGTTTCCGTTGAAATTATAGTTGTGAATGACGGCTCAACTGACGGTATTGACTTTGTACTTAAAAAGTTGGCAGCAAGCATTGACATTAAAGTAATAAATCTTAGCGAGAATAAAGGAAAGACGAATGCGCTTCGTGTAGGAATTTCCGAGGCGCAAGGCGACATTATAATAATACAAGACGCCGACCTCGAATACGACCCCGCGTATTATCCGCAAGCATTGGCACCTATCCTTAAGGGCGAAGAAAAGATAGTTTATGGATCAAGGTTTAAGGGGCGCATACAAAATATGAAATTCATAAATTATATTGCCAATATTATATCAAACATCACGGTTAATCTTATCAGTGCAACATCGCTTACCGATATTAACACCGGGCTTAAGGCGTTTAGCAGGGAAGTATTGGATGATATAGAGATAGTTTCGGAAAAATTTACCTTTGAAACAGAATTTACGATGAAAGCGCTTAAGGCCGGATACAGGATTAGCGAAATACCAATTAATTATATTGCCAGGGATAAAGGCAAAAAAATTAATTGGCTGGATGCGTTAAAAATGTACGCCGGCATTATTAAGTTTAGATTCAAATAAATGTTTTCAAAAATATTGAATAAAACATTCTTTCCCAGATTTAAGGAAATTTTATTTTTAATTTGTATCATTGTTTGGGTATTTTTTTTCTCTATTCCTTCTTTGCCTTTTGTGCAGGAGTCAGATGGCTACATGAATTATGTGCCTCAGTCTGTTTTCTGCATGCGGGAACTTTTATCCGGACGATTGCCGCTATGGAATGAATATCAATTTTGCGGCACCACTCTTCTTAACAGCGGAGCTCTAAATTTTATAAATATAGGTTCCATATTCTATATGTTTATGGACCCGGCGTGGGCATATACTTGTGAGATATTTTTTTATTTCGCAGTATTGGTCTTCGGTTCGTGGGCTTATTTTAGAAAAAAAGGCTATTCCGGCACCCCCGCGCTAGCGGGCGCAATAGTATATATTTATAGCGGACAAGTGCTTTTCTGGAGCACCTATCACAGCCAGAACCTGCCAATATCCCTTTTGCCGATTACGCTTGTTTTTTTTATTAAATATGAAGAGACAGCTTCCTGGAAATGGCAGCTGGCTGCTTTTTGCGCGGTATTTTTAATGTGCTGCGGCGGATTTTTCCAGTTAACCCTCTTTGCGCTTCTTGCCATTTTTATAGAGGGGATGGACAGGTTAAATGTAAAGAGTTTGCTTGATGCGTTACGAAGGAGAGGAACGGTATTATTGCTGGGCATCGCGGCTTCATCTTTTACTTTGTTTCCCGCCCTTGAAACAGTAATGTTTAGCCACAGAAATCTGGTGCAATACAAGGATGCGTTTAGCCCGGATGCGGCAAGCCTGATTATTATGAGTTTTTTAGGGGTATGCTCAGGATGGAACAGATATTCGCAATATTTCTTTTTCACAGGTATGGGCGCGGCAGGCCTTGCTTCTTATGCGCTTAGAAAAATGTGGCGCAGTATAATTTCAAAGCCGTTATTCATTTTTTCTGTTTTCATTTTGTTCTTCGGTATCTTTGCTTCTTTCCGTATTATTCCTCAAAGGCTGTTATTCGGCGTTTCAACCGATCCGTGGAGAGGCATGTTTGTTTTTGATTTTTGCCTGGCTGTCTTAGCTGCGCAGAGCCTTAAAGATATTCTGGAAAATACAGGGCGGCACCGCAAAGCGCTATACCCGCCGGCAGAATTTATCGTTGTCTGGAGCGCGGCAATTATTTTAGAGATAGTTTATATCGCATTTTGTGTTCGGGAAAATAAATTTATAAATTACCAAACAGATTTCCGCGTCATAGGAGCTACCGGAATCGTTCTTTTCCTCGGAGTGCTGCTGGTAAAGATTAACAGCGTAGTAAAAATTATTAAGAAAGAAAGCATGTTCTCTTTTTTGGTCATTGCATTTTTATTGGCAAATGTGCTGTTTCCTTCCGGATTGTATTTGCGCAATGTATTTCCTTTTATTTCCCGGGATGAACCGTGGCGGGCCCTTGGTATCCCTGCGTCTAAAATATCAGGGGAGGGCAGGTTTATAGAAAAAGGCCTTGAGGGTTATCAGTTGGAGAGCTGGGGTATATATAACGGCATACGCGCCCTGGGCGGATACGGCTCTTTTTTTCCAAGAGCGATATTTGAAAGGATGTTAAGGGACGGTTTGCTGCCGGATGAATTTACTGCCCTTACAAGATTTAAAGTTAATCATATTCTTTCGGCAAAGAAACTTTCTTATTATGGAGTTGAGTATCTCATATTACATGCTGATAGCGGCTTTAATTTTCCGAAAGAAGGATGGGAGTTAAGCGGGGAGTTGAGAAATGGCATAAGGATATTTAAAAACCTTAAATTTGCCGGGCGTTCTTACGTAACCGATGCAGAATCTAAGATGCTGTGCGGCGCAAAAATAGTCAAAGATTCTTCTAGAGAGGTTGTCATATCAGCAGAGGCGGATAAAGATGAAATTATAGTATTAGCTGATTCCTGGTTTCCTGGTTGGAAATGCTACGACAACGGGCGTTTAACCGCAGGCCATAACGCGGATGGGTTCAGGGGTTACAGGGTTATTGAAAGCGGGACTCATGAGATTAAATGGGTATATGACCCTGTTTCAATGAAGATTGGAATTTATGCCTCAGCCGTTGCTTTCTTTTTGTTTTTATTTCTGTTATTAAGAACTAGAATAAACCGTAAGCACAATGCTACATTTTAAGTATCTGTTCGCAGTAGCCTTTAAGCAGGTTTTTATAAGCGGTTTTCATTTTTGAAGAAGAAATTATATTTTTCGCTTTTTCCAGGAAAAATGAAATTTCTGTTTTACTGCAGTCAAGAGCCTTGCTTTTTACGGTTATTTCCCTTATCTTCTTTAAATCATTTCTTCCGGCGTTGTCTTTTGACAGTATTTTTTCTATAAATATTTTTTCTTTGTTCCCGGAATTCCGGTAAGCATACCAGATAGGTATTGTTTTTTTGGCTTCTTTTAAATCCGTCAATGTTGATTTTCCTATTTGTTTTTCTTCAGCAAACATATCAAGCAAATCATCTTTTATCTGGAAGGCTCTGCCGAGATATATGCCGTATTTAAAAAGTTTATCAATCTCTTTTTTCTCTGCTTTGGCAAGCACAGCCCCCATCATAAGAGGGGCTGAAAATGTGTAATAAGCGGTTTTTAAATCATATATTTTGTAAATATCTTTTTTGCTTATTTCTCCTACGCGTTTCACTCCGGATAAAAGTTCAATAAACTCTCCGCTTCCCGTGTACATTGCAGCGTCCAGAAGTATTTTTAACGCTTTTTCCTTTTCCTTGTAATTTTGTTTTACGGATAAAAAGGTGTGCAGGCTTAAGGCGAATACTACGTCTCCCACAACAATGCTTAAGTCTTCACCGCTAAACTTTGCGCGTTTTTTATCGCTTAAATATTTATTCAGCATTGCGTGCATTGAAGGTTTGCCCCTTCGCGTCTTGGATTTGTCTATCACGTCGTCGTGAATAAGCATGAAATCGTGCATGAGTTCGCAGGATATCGCGCTTTTATAAAGCCCGGGCAATATTTTATCTGAGAATCCGCGAAAGCCCACGATGAAGAGCACGGGCCTTATGCGTTTGCCGCTACGAAGCGTAAAATCTTTTATGTGTTCGGATAAAAGAGGGGATATCTTGCGAAGGCTGTACGTTTTTTCTATGCCGCGTATATAGTTTTTAAGTTCTTTTTCTATTTTATTTTTTATTTTCAAAAACATTGCCTTATGGTAACATAGGAATAAAGTTAATGCAAACAAAATAAGCCTTATATGCTTAAAAATCTTGCTGAAGCTTTCAGATTACCCTTTGTAGGCGCGAGCGTCCTTCCTTTTGTGTTTGGCTCTTTAATCTACAGGAAAAATTTTACTTTTCCTGGGTTTATACTGGGGCTTTTCGCGGTAATTGCAACCCACATAAGCGCAAACCTTATAAATGACTACGCTGACTCAAGGTCCGGCGCTGACTGGCAGGATAAAAATTCTTATAAATTTTTCGGCGGCTCAAAACTTATCCAGCAGAATATATTTTCTGAAAGGTTTTATCTTAAAATGGCGGTGTTATTCGCCGTTATTTCTGCTTTTTCGGTTCTGCTTCTTTCTCTTTATATGAAGAGCTTCCTTGTTGTTTTCGTTTACAGTATTGTGATAGTGTTAAGCTGGTTCTATTCGGTAAGCCCGGTTAAACTTTCATACCGAAGGGTAGGAGAAATTGCTCTTTTTTTCTTATTCGGGCCGGCCCTTGTAATGGGAGGATATTTTATACAAACCGGGATATTTCCTGATTTTAAAAGTTTCCTCCTGTCGCTGCCTTTTGGGTTTTTTACAACGGCAATTCTTTTTGCAAACGAAGTGCCTGACTTTCCCGAAGACAGTAATGTGGGGAAAAATACCTGGGTGAGTTTAATGGGCACAGAAAAATCGTTTTTATTGTACTGCCTGTTAATGGGGCTCGGGTTTTTGTTTATATTAATAAACGTTTTTGCGGCATTCTTAAGCCCGTGGGCATGCTTAGCTTTTATACTTCTTGCGCCGGCCTATTCAGCGGCAAGGATAATAAAAGATTACCACGACAACAAGTTTAAGCTTATCCAGTCTTCAAAGCTCACAATTATCATACAAACAGTAGTGAGCATATTTCTTGTAACGGTTGTGTTGCTGGGCTGAATTCTTTAGGGGGTTTACGCATAACTAGAGGTAAAAAAATATTATGTCAAAGATTGTAATTATTGGTGCGGGATTCGCCGGTGTTGATTGCGCTGTTATGTTATCAAAGGCCAAAACAGGCTCGGACATTGTTGTTATTGACAAGAAAGATACAATAGATATTTTGCCAGCGCTACAAGATACAATAGGAAAAAAAATATACC
>JAQTUC010000006.1 GCA_028710385.1 Candidatus Omnitrophota bacterium | reverse complement strand
TGGAAGAGGATTTGATAAAACATAAGTGGAGCGAACTGCCGGATAAAAAACTTATCAAAGCCAAAGAGTGGGGATTTTCCGACAGGTATCTGGGCGAACTTTTCGGCGTAAAAGAAAAAACAGTGCGCGATAAAAGAATTTCTCTGGGTAAGGAAGAAAAATTTAACTCTGTTCCCGTAAGCGGCGTTAATAACGCGGCCTATTATTACTCTACGTATAACGCAAATGACGAGGTCGCTGTTTCCGACAAAAAGAAAGTTATGATTTTAGGCGGAGGCCCAAACCGAATAGGCCAGGGAATTGAATTTGATTACACCTGCGTTCACGCTGCGTTTGCTCTTCGCGACGAAGGCCTTGAGTCAATAATGGTTAACTGTAACCCCGAGACAGTCTCAACGGATTATGACACGTCCAATAAACTTTATTTTGAGCCTTTAACCGTTGAGGATGTGCTTGCCATTTATGAAAAAGAAAAACCCGAAGGCGTAATTGTTCAGTTCGGCGGCCAGACGCCATTAAATATTGCGCAGCAATTAAAAGATAACGGCGTTAAAATTCTAGGAACCTCTCCTGAAAGCATACGCCTTGCCGAAGACAGGGAATATTTCAGGGACAGAATTAAAAAACTGGATATTCCTCAGCCTGAAGGAGATGCTGCCCGCTCGCTTGAAGAAGCAATTAAAATTGCAAAACGCATAGGCTACCCTTTAATGGTAAGGCCTTCGTTTGTTTTAGGGGGCCGCGGCATGGAAGTTGTCTATGACGAGGCAATGCTTAAAAAATACGCGGAAGAAGCAATTGAAATTACACCGGAATTCCCGATGCTTATAGACAGATTTCTTGAGCAGGCAATTGAAACAGAAGTTGACGCGCTATCTGACGGCGAAAATACTTTTGTCGCCGCAATAATGGAGCACATAGAGCTTGCAGGCGTACATTCAGGAGACTCTGCCTGCGCAATTCCTCCGCGCACAATTCCCGAGAAGCACTTAAAGACAATTGAAGAATACACCGCGAAAATCGCAAAAGACTTAAAAGTAGTCGGGCTTATGAATATCCAGTATGCGATATGCAATGACAAGGTTTATATCTTAGAAGCAAACCCGCGCGCAAGCCGGACAGTGCCTGTGGTCTCTAAAGTTACAGGAATACCTATCGCGCGTATCGCAACCATGCTTATGCTCGGGAAAAAAATAAAAGACTTCCCTGAGCTTAAGAAAGTAAAGCTTCCTTACACCGGGGTTAAAGAGGCGGTATTTCCTTTTAACATGTTTCCCGAGGTTGACCCTGTTTTGGGTCCTGAAATGCGCGCAACAGGAGAAGTTATGGGTATAGGCGACAGCTTCGGCCTTGCATTTGCCAAATCGCAGGAAGCAACCGGTTTTAAGCTTCCGGAAGAAGGAAGCGTGCTTGTCACAGTTGCGGACAGGGATAAAAAACATATTATTCCTGTTGCCAAAAAACTTAAAAAATTAGGGTTTAATATTTACGCCACCAAAAAAACAAGCGCGGTCTTAAAAGAAAACGGTATAGAAAATAATGAGATAAGCAAGATTGACGAAGGCAGGCCGGATATCGCGGATTTTATCAAGAACAGGAATTTACAGCTTGTTATAAATACTCCCATAGGCTCAAGCGGAAAACAGGACGACGCTTACATACGCAGAATGGCAATACAGTATAAAATTCCCTACATTACAACAGTTGCTGCTGCTGAGGCAAGCGTTGAAGGAATTGAGGCGCTTAAAAAACAAAAGGACGCGCCAAAGCCTTTACAAGAGTACCATAAGATGCTTGAATGATTTTCAGGGTACAGGGCACAGAGAACAGGTAACAGGCGAAAATACTTTATCCTGAACCCTGAAACCTGTCCCCTGAACTAGCGAGGAGAATATGCTAAACAAACAGGAAATAAAAAAACTGGTAGAAGAGAAAAAACTTATTGAAGGCTTAATTGACCTTGAAACGCAGCTTACGCCAAACGGCCTTGATTTAACCGTTGGAAAGATTTATGCGTTTGACGAAGCCGGAGCGGTTGATTTTTCAAACAAAGAAAGAGTTGTGCCTCAGGGTAAAGAAATAATTCCTGAAAAGAAAAATCCCAAGGATAAATTCGGCTGGTGGATGTTAAAACAAGGCACCTATAAAGTGCGCACGAATGAAACCGTTAATCTGCCTAACGACTTAGTTGCGCAGGCATTCACCAGAACAACGCTGCTGCGCATGGGCGCATTTACCCAGCATGGCGTATGGGATGCGGGTTTTACCGGGAGAGGGGAGTTTGTTTTAATCGTCGGCAATCCTTTAGGGATAAAAATAAAACAAAATGCCCGCATAGCGCAGCTTGTGTTTTTGCCCACGAAAGAGACAGAAGGATATAAAGGTATATATAATAATATATAATAGGATAAATTCGAAATCCTAATATCGAAATTCGAAACAAATCCGAAATGGAGAAAAATCCTAATGACCAAAACGGTAAAAATGTTTCAAGCATTATAGCTTCGGATTTTTAAAAATGAATAAAATAGCTATAAACACCACAAAAAGAACAGAATTCATAGATATAACCAGCCGCATAGAAAAAATCGTGAAAGAGTCCAAAGTAAAAGAAGGTTTATGCGTTGTGTTTTGCCCGCATACAACAGCAGGCCTTACCATAAATGAAAACGCAGACCCTACTGTTCAAAAAGATATCATTGAGCACATTAGCGAACTTGTATCTCCCGGTAAAAATTTCCTTCATTCAGAGGGCAATTCAAACGCGCATATCAAAAGTTCTCTTTTGGGAAGCTCGCTTAATGTTATAATTGACGGCGGCAGCTTAGCGCTTGGCACCTGGCAGGGGATTTATTTCTACGAATTTGACGGACCGAGAGAACGGCAAGTATATGTACAAGTTATAGGAAAGTTGTAACACGTCATACGTAACAAGTATCACGTTGGTTACCTCACGTGTTACCTGCTACGTGATACGTGTTATTTTTTAGATAAGGAGTAACATGCCTGAACTACCGGAAGTTGAGACGATAAAATGCGAGTTGGAAAAAGCGCTTGTGGGGAAAAAAATTACAAAGGTTTCTGTGATTAACCCTAAGGTAATCAAAGAGCCTTCTGCGGAAAAATTTAAGAAAGAACTTGCCGGCGCAACAATAAAAAATATTTTACGTAAAGCAAAACTTCTGATTGTTGAATTGTCTAACGGCAAAGCTTTGGCAATTCATCTTAAAATGACAGGTCAGCTGGTTTATCCGGGAAAAGAAGGCAAGGAAGCAAGAGTTGTTTTTTATCTTTCCGACGGAAAGGCCCTTGATTTTAACGACCGCAGGCTTTTTGCGGAATTGCGTGTTGTTGATAACTGGAATAATCTGAAATTTATAAAGGAGCTGGGGCCGGAGCCTTTTGATGTAACAGCTGAGAAATTTGGCAAAATGTTAAAGAGCAAAAAAACAAAAATAAAACCTCTTTTAATGGACCAGACTTTTATTTCAGGGGTGGGTAATCTCTACGCAAATGAAGCGCTGTTTCGTTCAGGAATAAATCCGGCAAGGCCGGCAAACAGCCTTTCGGATAAAGAAAAAGAAAATCTTTTTAAAGAGCTTAAAGAAACTCTTAAAGAGGCAATACAGCATAAAGGCTCATCCATTGACCAGTATATCCAGCTTTCAGGGGATCCCGGCGGATATGTAAAGTATCATAAAGTTTACGATAAAGAAGGCAAGCCTTGCATAAAATGCAAAACGCCCATTAAAAGAATAAGCTTGGGCGGCCGCGGCACATATTTTTGCCCGCATTGCCAGAAATAACCTGCAATTATCCAGATGAATTTTTCAGGCCTTAACGAAACAGAAATTGTTTCTCTTTTAAAACCCTGCCTTAGAAAACCTTTTGTTTTCCTTGAGACCGCTAACTTTGATAAAGAGAATAACGATTCTTTCCTGTTTAGAGATTTTTCAAAAGTCCTTACTTTTAGCCACGGCCAGGACGCCAGTAAATTTTTGAGAAAAGCGCAAGGCTTTCTTGATAAAAAACAATGGCTGTGCGGATTTTTTTCCTACGAGTTCGGCTACTATCTTGAGCCGGCCCTGTATCACCTTAAAAACAAAAATAATTTTCCTCTTGCCTGGCTGGCTGTCTCTAAAAAACCAATAACAATTTCAGGCGCAAAACATTGCCGCCAGGATAATTTTACCCAGGAAAGTTTTATGGTGAAAAACATAAAGCCGAATATAAGCTATTCTCAATACGCTAAAACAATCGGTAAAATAAAAACTTATCTTGAAACCGGCGCCAACTATCAGACCAATTTTACGTTCAAGATAAAATTCTGTTTTTACGGAGATGTTTTAAGTTTTTATCTTGCGCTGCGTAACGCCCAGCCTACATCTTATATGGCGCTTATAAATACGGGAAAGCATTTTATTGTTTCTTTATCCCCGGAGCTTTTCTATAGAACCGAAGGAGATAGAATAACAACCAGGCCGATGAAAGGAACATTTATGCGCGGAAAAAACGCGTTTAGAGACGGCATAAATGAAAAAAAATTAACAACAGATAAGAAAATAATTTCAGAGAACCTGATGATTGTTGATTTGCTTCGTAACGACCTTGGCCGCGTTTCGGAAAAAGTAAGGGTGCCAAGGCTCTTTTGCGCAGAAAAATATAAAACGCTCTTCCAGATGACTTCAACCGTATCCGCGCGCCTTAAACCAAATAGCGCAATCCCGCAGATTTTTTCAGCGCTTTTCCCCTCCGGCTCTGTTACGGGTGCCCCTAAAATAAAGACTATGGAAATCATAAAAGAGCTTGAAGAAGAGCCGAGGAATATTTATACCGGGGCAATAGGGTATATGTCCGCGGCTAAATCCTGTTTTAACGTTGCCATAAGGACGGCAGCCATTTCTTGTGGTAAGGGTGAGCTTGGGGTTGGCGGAGGAATTGTTTATGACTCAAGCGCAAAAAAAGAATATGAGGAGGCGCTCCTTAAGGCAAAGTTTCTTACGGACAGCCTTAAGGATTTTTCTCTCATAGAAAGCGTCCTTTGGGAACCGTGCCTTGGATATTATCTGCTTAACCCGCATCTTGAAAGGCTTAAGCGCTCCTGTAAATATTTTTCAATAAATATAAATTCAGGGCAACTAAAAAAAGAACTCGCTGTTTTGGCAAAGACTTTAAAAACAAAAGCCAACAGCTTTAAAATAAGGATAATGGTTGATTCCGATGGGAAATTTTTTATAGAAAAATCTTCTTTAAAAGGCGAAAACCTTCCAATAACAGTTAAAATAAGCAAACAAACAACAGACCCGGAAAATATTTTGCTTTATCATAAAACTACCAGTAGGAAACTTTACGAAGAAGAACGCGCCAAAGCCGGAAGAGAAGGTTTTTTTGAGGTAATTTTTCTTAATAAATACGCCGAGCTCACAGAAGGAAGCATAACAAACCTGTTTGTTCTCAAGAATAATATTCTCTATACACCCCCTGTAAAATGCGGGTTATTGCCTGGCGTATTACGGCAGCATCTTTTAATAAACGGCGCGGCAAAAGAAAAAGTGCTTTATGAAAAAGACCTTAAAACCGCCCAGAAAATATACATAGGTAATTCCGTAAGAGGGCTGCTTTTGGCAAAATTAGCTTGCTGATTTAAGAAATAAAAGTAAAATACACTCATTGGCGACGAGGTATGAAACAATTAAAAGTTAAGACAGCATTTATCAAAGAAATAAAACCCGATGTTTTCCTTATCGGCCTTGACTCAGGTTATATCGCAAAAACCGCTAAACCCGGCCAGTTCCTGCATATAAAAGTAGATGAAAAAAATACAATCCTGCGTCGTCCGCTGAGCATACATAAAATTGACAAAAACCTTATCTATATACTTTTCCGCGTAAGAGGAAGAGGCACAAAAATTCTTTCAGGAAAGACAAAAGGCAACATTATTGATGTTATAGGCCCGCTTGGCAACGGCTTTAACACTTTAACTTCCAGCCGCGCTTTAAATATTCTTGTGGCAGGAGGAATGGGGGTTGCGCCGTTAGTTTTTTTGGGGAAAAAACTAACGGAAATCAAAAATCAAAAATCAAAATGCAAAAATCTGGTTTTGCTGGGCGCTAAAAGCAAAAAAGAAGTTTTGGCGGAGAAAGAATTTAAAAAACTTAGGTTTGAAATTAATATTGCAACCGATGACGGCTCCCGCGGGTTTAAAGGCAACGTCGCCGAACTTCTTAAAAAAATCCTATCAACTTATCAACATGATAACATATCAACCAATATCTACGCCTGCGGGCCGAAAGAAATGTTTTATGAAATAAAAAAAGTTATTGCGAAATATCCATCCATTCAAGCGCAGGTTTCTTTTGAGCAATTTATGGGCTGCGGCCTTGGAATATGCTACGGCTGCGTCATAGAGACAAAAGAAGGGTACAAAAAAGTCTGCAAAGACGGGCCTGTGTTTGACCTTAAGATAATATGATACGTAAAACAATTTTGTTTCTGGTTTTCATATTAATTACAGTTACTTCATTTGCGCAGGTTACGGTTTTTCTTAAAAACGGAAGGCAGATTGAAGGCGCTTTCGTCAGCATGGATGAATCCAAAATAACACTCGCCCAGGGCCAGGGAAATATCCGCACAAGCCTTTACAAAGAAGAAATAGAAAAAATTGAAGGGTTTTCTTTTGAGGAGTTTTTAAGGGTAAAAAATACCTACGAAGCCGGGCATTTTGAAGGTAAAGAAAAAGGCTTTGCTTCTTCCTATAATGACGCTCTTAAAATTGTGGCTGAAAAACGCCAGCTTCAATTCATATCAGAGGTAAAAAACGAAATAGTTTCCCGCGAAAACATAAAAAAATATCTTGAAAATAAACTGCAGAAAGAAGTAACAGATGAGGAAATAGCCAAAGAGAAAAAACTGCTGGTTAAGCTTGGTATTATAAGCCCGGACGTTAATTACAAGAAAATGATTGTTGACCTTTATACCCGCAATATATCGGGGTTTTACGAACCACAGGAAAACAAAATGTATATCGTTGATGAAGCTGCTTCTTCGTTCTCGCCTTTTCTCCCCTCGGAAGTTGTGCTGCATGAGTTGGTTCATGCGCTTCAGGACCAGTATGTAAAACTGGATTATTTAGAAAGCGACCTTAAAAAAATGAATGACGACAAAGCGCTTGCCGTAAAATCGGTTATAGAAGGGGAAGCAACTTTTGTGTCTTACAGCATTATGGGCGATTACATAAAAAAAATGAGTGCAGGAAGCCCGCAGGCGAAAGCGCTTAATTCGCTGGATATGGAAAAATTTATCCTTGAGTCTATGATGCTTATGGCAACAAGCACTTCACCAGAATTTGGGAACAAGGCACTTATGCGCTACCTGCTGTTTCCTTATATAAACGGCGGATTATTCATAGAATACGCTTATGATAACGGAGGGTGGAGCAAGGTTGATTCCATATATAAAAAATATCCGCTTTCAACGGAGCAGATAATACATCCGGAAAAATATTTTCTCGTTGAAGACAAGCCGCTGCCCCTGCCGGAAAGAGATTTCTCCACCCTTGCCGCAGACGGATATAAAGAGGTTTCTAAAGGGACACTTGGGGAATTTACTTTTTACACTCTTGGCCTTACTTTTCTTGATGAGCTTTACGCGAAAATGTTATCCAGCGGCTGGGGAAACGACAATTATTATCTTTATGAAAAGGCAGGTACATTTACGCTTATTATGGATACCCGCTGGGATTCAGCGCGGGACGCGGAGGAATTTTTCAAGGGGATTAAAACCCTTCTGGATAAAAAATACGCTAATCTTAAATGGTACGACAAACAGAATTTTATGACAGCGGAAAACGATGGTAATATAATATATATAGGAAAGAAAGAAGACGCAGTTGTTGTGGTTGAGGAAGAAGGAAAAAGCAAAGCAATAATAGAAAAAGCCGCAAAAATCTGCGCTTTTCCGTATTCGGAAATTTAGTTTCTTTGCCTTGCGGGCCAAGCCCGCGGAAGGCAAGGCAAGCGCCCTTAAAGGGCTTTAAAAGGAGGCATATGCCAAATTACATGTTAGTTTTAATTCCTATGATAATTGGAATAATAATTTTGTGTCTCCCCCAGGTTTTTACAAAAAAAGATTTAAACAGCAAGGAAAACCTCTCAACAAAAAGGACGATGCAGATAATCGGGATAGCCGCTGTCGCAACAAGCGTTATTATTTTTCTTGTGAAGGGGCTTTCCGGAAAATAATTTGTTATTAAGTCCTGATTTTTAAAAATAAAGGAGGTTAAAATGGAGCCTTTTATTTCCGTAATCGTTCCTGTGAGAAACATGGAACGCACAATAGGCACAACCTTTGATTACCTTATGAATGTTGAATACCCCCGCGACAGAATGGAAATTATTTTTGCCGACGGAGGAAGCACGGATAATACAATTTCAATAATAAAAAATTATCAGAAAGAACACCCTTTTATTAAACTCGTGGAAATACCTAAATGCCCTTCTCCGGGTTTTGCAAGGACAAAGGCGCTTGAGGCAGTCAAAGGAGAATTCGTATTCTTTACCGACGGCGACTGTGCGCCCTGTAAGGACTGGATATATAAAATGCTTGAGGTATTTAAAACGGATGCAAAAATCGGGGCAGTCGGCGGGGAAATACTTACCCTTAAGGTTGACCCAAATAACCTGGTTGAAATTTTCTGCCAGGCTTTCGGCTTTAACAGGGTTTCCTGGAGGTACGGAAATCTGCAGGAAGGATATTACCCTGATTTAAGCGATATGTCGCCTACGCAGGTCTGCGGCCACAGGGCTTACTTTTTTGTAACCGCTAATGTAGCCTATAGAAAAGAAGTTATAGATGCCAACGAACGAAAATTCTGGGATTTGCCTACAGGAGAAGATATGGATTTCGGCATAAGAGCGAGGAAAAAAGGCTGGAAATTTTATTTTCTCCCTTCGGCAAGTGTAGAGCATATGCACAGGGCTGATTTGCCCGCGCTTTTAAAAGTGTGGAAGTCATACGGAGCGGCTCATCCGGTATTGCTTAGGGCGCACGCCGCCGATCGCCTTGAAATAGTGCTTCAGTTTTTGGGAAAATATCCGCAGCACCCCATTATCCGCATACCATTTTTTGTGAGAGGGTTTATATATATAGGTAATTTCCATCTTATGCATGTTTTTGGAGCAATGTTTTTGCTGTTCTTTATCCTGCAATGGGGTTTTCCCTGTTCGTTCTGGCTCAAATTATTTGCCTGGGTTTCTCTGGCGATAACCTCATATGTAAAATTTAAATATTTCAGAATGATATTCAACATTGAGCCTTACGATAAATGGGTTGAGTTTGCAAAAATGAAATATCTGACAAACCTTTACTTCGTTAAGGGAGGATTAAAAGGCTCGTTTAAGAACGGAACGTTTTGCATAGAACCCAGTTTTTAATGAGCACGTGATTTTTTCAAGCCGCTAGTGGTGCAGAAAAAATCACAGTGCGAATTAACCCCCACACCAATGCCTAAAACAGCGACTTTTTTACAAAAGGTATGCTTGCTAAAAATCCTGCTAGCCGTTTTAATTATAAATATAAACATTGGTGTGGGGGTCCAATTCGCAGACGCTCTGCTCACAAATAAAATGATGACGCTATAATTTACGCTCGTTTTATAAACTTGCGTAAATCATCTGCTCATTGGAGGTAACTATGTGGATTTGGTATGTAGCCTTGGGTTTAATCGCCGGAACTTTAAGCGGGCTTTTAGGAATAGGCGGCGGGTTAATTCTTATACCGGCGCTTGTTTATATTTTCGGATTAACGCAGCACCAGGCGCAGGGAACGACCCTTGCTTTTATGATTCCTCCCATAGGGCTTCTGGCGGCTCTTAGGTATTATCAGGCCGGCAACGTGAAGCTTAAAATCGCAATGTTTATATGCATGGGATTTTTTATAGGCGGATTTCTCGGCGCGGTGTTAGTTGAAAAAATCCCAGGGCCTTTGCTTAAAAGAATATTCGGCGCGGCTTTATTGCTGGCTTCTTTGAGGATGATTTTCGGAAAATAAATATTTCAGTTTGCGGCAGGGCCTGTTTTAAAAGCCCTGCCTGATGCTTAATTTGCGGATATGAGTTTATTCGCGCACATCTCTTTCAATTACTGACAGAAGGTCTTTCCTCAACTCGTCATTCCCGTTAAGGCAGACACCAAAATAAAGGTCTTCTTTAAGCGAATAAAATATGGAAGGTTTGCTCTGCCAGCCCTTAAAACTTACCGGCAATTTGGTGTAGGCAATGAAAATGTAGGTTTTTTCTTCGCCGTTGTCTTTTTTTCCGGGCTCTCCGTATACGATGCGCAGTTCATTCCTTTGCGTTTTTTTCAGCGAACCTTTTTCAAAGGAAGCCAGCTCGCCGTAGTCCCTTTTAAGCAAGGTGATGTCGTCAAAAATTTTATTGATTATTTCGTTGCCGCCTATAAGGTAGGACTGCGCAAAGGCTTTTGAAATAAAAGAAAAAGAGGAAACGAAAAGAAAGACTCCCAGCAAAAACAAACAAACTTTTCTTGTCATAAAGCTCCTCGTGTTTGATTACTGTATAAACTTAATTGCCAGCGGATACTTGTACCCTTCGCCTTTGTTTGCTTTTACCGCAGCGTTAATGACAAATATTAAATCTACTATTATAATTGCAGGAACCAGCAAAATGCCTATAAAAACCAGCCAAAGCACTCCTGCAACTATTGAATATATCGTCATTGAAATCTGGAAATTCAAAGCCTCTTTCCCCTGCTCCGCCACAAACGGGTATTCTTCTTTTTTTATGAGCCAGATTATAAGAGGGACAATTATATTGCCGAAAGGCACCCCTATAAAAATAGAAAGCCCGGTTAAATGGCACAACATCGCCCACATTCTTTCATCTTTCACTTTATCCTGCGGCATAAACACCTCCTTTTAATGAGCAGATAATTTACGCGAGTTTCCAAAACGAGCGTAAATTATAGCGTCATTGTTTTTATTTACACACAAAGCGTCTGCGAATTGAACCCCACACCCAGCAATAAATACAAATTTTGCTTTACCCGCTGGGTGTGGGGTAAATTCAGCCTAACCCGTCTTTAAAAAAGCGGATTGGCTTCATTTATACCAAAATATCCATCCGAATAGCCTTACAGCTATATAATAAAGTTTTGCCTGAGCGAAACCGTTATTTTTCAGAATAATATAAAATTCCCTGTCAACCTCTCTGCGCCTGATAAACGCCTTGAGCTCGCGGCTGAACTGGTAAAATGCATCATGTACCAGAGAAGCGTAGTAAGTTTTGCTTTTTCCGGTATCAAAATTTAATACACCTTCAAGAGTCCCGAAATAAATATCTTTTATTTTAAATTTCGGGCTGCAGCCGTCCCAGGCATAACCTTTATGGTGCGAGCCTTTTACAAGGACGAGCCCGCCGGCGTCTAGCTTAAGCCATTCATTCTCAAACATCCTTCCTTTTATAAGTGAATGATGGCAATAATCTTTCTTTATGCAGTATACATAAACGCCCATTAATAATTTAATTTCAGCTGCCGAAGAAAAAGGATTCCTTTTTCTTCATAATCATAACGGAAATAACTACCCACGGGATTATCAGTACCTGCGTAAACAATAAAAGTATACCAGCAAAACTTATTTCCTGTAAGAATAAATTCCAGCCCCCGGTTATCCCTTCCGCAACCGCCATTGAGGTCCCTGCAATTGCAGCGGAAACCAGATACGCGTTTAAAAACCCGAGTATCAGCCAGAAAGAATAAACAATAACCCCTTTTTTTGCCCACGAATTTGCTTTTACGCAAAGGTAATAACAAAGATAAATCAGGCCAGCCGGGATTAAAAAAACAACAAGAAACATTATAAGATTAAACAGCCGGTCTTTTATCGGTACGGAAAGGAACAGAGCGAGCAGAAAAAACATGGAGAAAACAGCAAAGCAGCATATTGTCGGCCAGAAATTAAGCAGTAAAAAAACAATGAAACTTTTAAACTTCACGGTTTAAGCTAATTAATTGCCTTTTTCTTTTACTTTTTTCCAATAGTTCTGATAATATTGAATTTGCTGTTTAAGTTCAATGGGCTTGTTGTTGAGGTTTCTCCAAAGGGAAGTAAGAATGATACCCGACATATCATCCGGATGTTGTATCCCAAGGCCGTTGAAATAATCTTTCAGGCGCGAGCCGCTCCATAATCCCCAGTTATTTCGCATCCACATTCCAAGGCTGCGGTGGTATTTAGCCATATCGGATTCTTTGCCTTGTTTCATTTCTTCAAGCATAACCGGGCTCAGTATTTTTCTTAGTTCCTTGAAGCAGTCTTCAATATTTTCCGGTATATATATTCCGGTTGGAGAAGCGCTGTCTTTTATCGGAGTAATTTTATATTTTCCTTCTTCCTGCGCTGCGGCATTCAGTCCGGCTGCGCTTAATAAAAAACAAAACACAATAAAAATTAATTTTTTCATTAAAGCGTGCCTCCTTTTTGCGGCATTTTTTTCCCGGAGAATATTATTTATTTTTTTAGTGTATCTTTCTTTTAAGCAATTCCCCAAGAAGCAGTAACGCTGACGAGCAAAACAGCCCTTTCGCGAAAAAATACATCGGAAGGCTCAACTCAGAAGGGTCAATGATGCTTTTGCCCTGCAGCATCAGGGCTTTTTCGCTGCCGAAACTTACAAAGTATCTGCCGAAATAAAGCCAGCAGCAAATCACAAATATTAAAACCGCAATCAAAGGATTAATCCATTTCAAATAAAAGCGCATATTGCCTCCTATTTTTGTATGAAAATCATACAGTTAGATTTAATCCTAAGATAAATTATAACACTCAATTCCTAAATCAAAAGCATTTTTAAGCGCTGGTTTCTTTTAAATTTATGCGGTATTTTTAGGCGCCGGCGTATTTAAAAAACCCCTTGCTTGCTTTAGTAATTGTATCTATAATAGACAAGGCAGATTTATAAACAATACATTTTTATCAATAGAATCAATGAATTTAGCCGTAAAAATAAAAAACTTTCAGCTTAGAACCCCTATTGTCTGCGCGTCAGGGACTTTCGGCTATGGAGAGGAATTAAAAGGGCTGGTTAATTTCAAAAATATCGGAGCAGTAACCACAAAAACCATAACCATAAACTCGCGCGAAGGAAACCCTCCGCCGAGAATTTATGAAACAGAGTACGGAGTTATGAATTCAATAGGCCTGGAAAACCCCGGGCTTTCCGGATTTCTCGCGGAAAAACTTCCGCGCCTCCTTAAGCTTCCCGTAAAACCGCTTGTAAGTGTCGGCGGATTTTCACAGGAAGACTATGAGCAGATAGTTAAGGCGCTTGAAACAAAAGAAGAGATAGAAGCCATTGAGGTTAATCTCTCCTGCCCGAATATAAAAATGAAAAAAATGTTTTCACAAGACAGCGAAGCAACTTATAACCTCGTTAAATCGCTAAGGGCCATCACAAAAAAAACTTTTATTGTTAAGATAACTCCGGAGGTCAGCGATATTACGGAAATTGCAAAGGCAGCCCAAAGCGCCGGAGCTGACGCAATATCCCTGGTTAACACTTTCTTTGCTCTCGGCATAAACATAGAAACCAAAAAGCCCTATCTTGGAAGCGTCTACGGCGGGTATTCCAGCCGCGCGATTAAACCGCTTGCCTTGTATAAAGTCTGGCAGGTCTATAAAAATGTCACCATACCGCTTATCGCAGGAGGAGGCATAGAAACCGCAAATGACGCCATAGAATTTTTTCTTGCCGGTGCAACAGCAATAAGCATAGGCACAATAAATCTGGTTTATCCCGACAGGGCAACCGATATATTAAAAGGGCTTAAAGATTATATGAAGAGAAAAAAAATTAAAGATATAAACGAACTAAAGGGAGGAATGGTTTCGTGATAAGCGAAAGCTCCTTTGAAAAACTGATAGTCGCGCTTGATTTAGACAGCGAAAAAGAAATTGAGAAGGCAGTTAAAATACTTTCGTCTAAAAACGTTAAATTTAAAATCGGTTCAATTGCCTTTACTAAATTCGGGCCGCAGCTTGTGCGTAAATTTACAAAAAAAAATATAGATATATTCGTAGATTTGAAGCTTTATGATATTCCTAACACAATGAAGGAAACCGCAAAAATTATTGCTGAAATGCCGGCCTGGGCTTTTACCGTGCACTTAAAAGCAGGCGAAGCTGCTTTGACTGCCGTACGGGATGAGGTTGAAAAAATTGCCCGGGGAAAAAACATCAGAAAACCGCTGATACTTGGCGTTACCGAATTAACCAGTTCAAAGGCAAGCGAGGAAGATGTGCTAAAGCTTGTTTCTCTTGCAAGCAAAACCGGGCTTGACGGGGTTATTGCTTCGGCGAAAGAAGCATCAGCGATAAAATCAAAATTCAAAAATTTAAAAGTCGTAACCCCCGGAATTCGTTCTGTTCTTGATGAAAAAGGGGACCAGCAAAGGATAACCACCGCGCAAGCCGCTTTCAGCGCTGGCGCGGATTACATTGTCGTCGGCCGGCCTATAATTTCAAAAAAAGATTACCTTAAGGCAGCAGAAGAAGTTTTAAGCGCCTGAGGAGTCTTGTCTTCGGCGCATTTAAACTGCGTGCTGTCTTACCGGATATTAAAATGAGAATAGGGCAAAAAATAAGTTTAGGATACTGGGTTGTTATACTTCTGGTAGGCCTTCTAAGCACCCTTGGAATTTACATCAGCCAGCGCGCCTTACGCGAAACTATCGGGACAACCACGGTTTTGCTGGCGCAGGAGATGGTGGATAAAATAGACAGGAATATCTACCGAAGAATTGAAACGCTTCAGCAATTTTTAAATGACAGGACAGTCAGGGACGTAATTTTGTCTGCCAACGAAACTTACGAAAGAATAGAAAATATCAACCAGTATATAAAAGAGAAAGACGAAGAATGGCTGGCGCAGCCTTCCGACGCTGTAACGCCGTTTATGCAAAGCTTTATCAATAACAGCCTGGCAGAGAGGCTTAAAGATATGGTTGCGTTTTATGAGAATGAAGACGGTTATAAAGTTTTACCGGAAATTTTTGTTACAAATAAATACGGAGCGAACATAGCGCAAAACCATAAAACAACTGATTATTATCAGGCTGATGAAGAGTGGTGGCAAAAGGCAAGGGCAAACGGTATATACGTGGGCAATGTTTCTCTTGATGAAAGTTCGGGAGTTTATTCAACTGACATCGGCATAAGAATAAACGATAAAAACGGAAATTTTATCGGCGCGGCAAAAGTTGTTTTAAATATTGAAGAAGTGATCACTATTTTAGATGAGCGCAAATATAACAAAGAAGCGCCCAAGTCAATGGAGTTTAAGCTTATAGACAGAAACGGAAGAGTTATCTATACGACGGAAAATATTCCCCGGCTTGCAAGGCTTTCTCCTGCTGTGACCAGGCAGTTATTCCAAAGGCAAACATCAAATTATGGCTATTTTATAGAGCAATGCGAAGCGCCAAAAGGCGGCCAGGAGTTGTTTGCATATGTACGCTCAACCGGTTACAAGGATTACAAGGGCCTTGGCTGGATTCTTCTCATTGAGCACGAAACAAAAGAAATATTTTCCCCTGTAAGCAGGCTCAGGAATTTGTTGATAATAATCCTCATCGGCGGGACGCTCGTTAATATTGTTATCGGATTATATATTTCCCGCGCGATATCAGAGCCTGTAAAAAAACTGACAATTGCCGCAAAGGAAATAGGAGAAGGAAAGCTTGATACCCGCATAGCCGCTACCTCGCGGGATGAACTCGGGTTTCTTGCTGCTTCTTTTAATGAAATGGCGGAGAATCTTAAAAAATCAACCACATCAATTGAGAATTTAAACAAAGAGGTTTCCGAGCGCAAAAAAGCAGAAGAATATTTAAGAAATACGTATGAGGAGCTTAAGAAAATCCAGAACCATCTTATTCAGGCAGAAAAGCTCCACGCAATGGGGCTTCTGGCAGGCGGCCTGGCGCACGAAGTTAAAAACCCCCTGGCAGTAATAATGCAGGGCACGGACTATTTATTAAAGATGGTGCCGCCGGAAGATTCAGAAACAATAAAGACGCTTAACGTTATAAAAAGAAACGTAATGCGCGCCGACAATATCATAAAAGACCTTCTTGATTTTTCCAAAACCACGAGCCTTAATTTGTATCCGGACGATATAAATAATATTCTGGATAATTCGTGGGAGCTGATTAAGCCGCAGCTTAAGGCAAGCAATGTAAAAATTATCAAACAGCTTAAGAAAGATTTACCAAAAGTAATGGTTGATAAGGCAAAAATAGAGCAGGTATTTATAAACGTGCTGTTAAATTCAATTCAGGCTATGCCAAAGGCAGGGGAGCTTTATGTGCGCACTTATGATAAAAACTTTGAGCCGCCACATTTGGCTATTCCACCTGAAAATATTTTTTTTAAACAGGGAGAGAAAGTGGTAGTTGTTGAGATAGAAGACACAGGTATGGGTATATCCGAAGAAAACCTAAAAAATATTTTTGACCCGTTTTTTACGACCAAGGGCCCGCGGGAAGGAGCGGGGCTTGGGCTATCCGTAAGCAAAAGCATTCTTTCAATGCATAAAGCAACAATTGAGATAGAGAGTAAGCTTGGCAAGGGGACCAGAACAATTATCACCTTAAAAACAAACATAGAAACCAATGTATAAAGATTTAAAAATAATACATTTCGCCGCCGGCGTCATAACGGGGTTTCTTGCCGGGTTTATAAATTTTTTCATCTTTGAAAAACAGATAAAAGAATTTTTAACCAATAAAAAATGGCATTTAATAATTGCGGGCTATATAATAAGGTACGCAATTATAGGTATTGTATTTTATTTTTCCGTTAAAAAAGATACGCAGCTTTTTATAGGAGTTTTGCTCGGATTTTTTCTTACCCAGGTTATATTCTTTTCAAAAAAAGCAAAAGCAATGAGATCTGAGCCAAAACAATAATCATAAAACTCCGGCCTGTATGAAAAATTACAAATCCCAGGATTTAAATATTGACTACATACGCGCATCCCCAGATGAGCTTTTAAACGCTTTAATAACCTCGCGGCAGGGTTTAAGCGACGAAGAATCCTTAAAGCGCCTTGAAGAATACGGCTACAATGAGCCTGCCAGAAAAAAGAAAAGAACGATTCTTCTTCAGTTTTTTTCAAAATTCCTCAACCCTCTTGTTATAGTGCTTCTGATTATTGCAGGATTTTCTTTTTTCTTCGGCCAGGAAATAAGCGCGATACTCGTTATAGCTATGGCTGTTATGAGCGTTGTTCTTTCTTTCGTGCAGGAATACAAGGCAGGCAGGGAAGCTGAAAAGCTAAGCGAAATGGTAAGAGCAACCTCAACTGTTTACCGTAACGGCAAAGCCAAAGAAGTAAAAATGAAAGAGCTTGTTCCCGGCGATATCGTTGACCTTTTCGCCGGCGATATGATACCGGCGGATATGCGCATAATTTTCTGCAAAGACCTTTTTATAAATCAGGCATCTTTAACCGGAGAATCTTTTCCGGTTGAAAAAATGCCGGATGCAATTGAGCCGAAATCAAATTCAGCCGCAGACTTAACAAACATTGCCTTTATGGGCTCAAGCGTTGTAAGCGGAACAGGCCTTGGCGTAGTTGTAAAAACCGGGCTTGCAACGCAATTCGGAGCTCTCTCAAAAAAACTTGCTTCTCTTGAGGTTCATAGCTCATTTGACAAAGGCATACGCTCTTTTATGTGGCTTATGATAAGGTTTATGTTTGTGCTTGTGGTTGTGATTTTTGCAATTAATGCGCTTCTAAAAGGCAGGCTTATTGAGGCGCTTCTTTTTTCTCTGGCTGTGGCGGTGGGGCTTACTCCGGAAATGCTTCCCATGATTGTCGCTATAAATCTTTCAAAGGGCGCGCTTTCAATGTCAAAGAGAAAAGTGATAGTTAAGCGCCTTAATTCCATACAGAATTTCGGCGCAATGGATGTTTTGTGCACGGATAAAACAGGAACGCTCACACTTGATAAGATTATTCTTGAAAAATACTGCGACGTTGTGAAAAAAGAAGACAGCGAAGTGTTGGAATTCGCCTATATTAACAGTTTTTATCAGACCGGGCTTAAAAATATTCTGGACAGGGCGATATTGGAACATCAAAAAATGCAATTTTCCGACTACAGTAAATTTGACGAAATACCTTTTGATTTTTCGCGTAAAACAATGTCGGTAGTTGTCACAAAAAACAACCAGCACCGCTTAATTACAAAGGGCGCGCCGGAGGAAATCTTTAAAAGATGCACAAAGTTTGAGCTTGAGGGCGACATTCTTGAAATGTACCCTGTGCTTATCGCGGAACTTAAACAGGAATATGATGAGTTAAGCGCGGAAGGTTTTAGGGTGCTTGCCGTTGCCTATAAAGACATAGAAAACAAAAAGGAACAATATTCGCGCGACGACGAGCAGGAATTAATTCTTAAGGGTTATATTGCTTTTCTTGACCCCCCAAAGCCGACAGCCCGTAAAACCATAGAAACATTAAAAACATTGGGGATAGATTTTAAGGTATTAACCGGAGACAACGAACTGGTTACCAAAAAAATATGCGAGGAAGTAGGCATTAACATAAAGGGGCTTGCAACCGGAGAACAGGTTGAGAAATTAAATGGCGCAGAGTTGCAGGAGCTTGTAAAAACCACTTCTGTTTTTGCGCGGCTTTCCCCGCTGCAGAAAGAACAGGTAATCAGGGCGTTGCACAGAAACAAGCACGTTGTAGGCTACCTCGGTGATGGTATAAACGATGCGCCGGCCTTAAAGGTTGCTGATGTGGGGATTTCTGTTGATAACGCCGTTGACATCGCAAAAGAATCCGCAGACTTAATCCTTTTGCAGAAAAGTTTGATAGTTCTTTCTGACGGCGTAAGAGAAGGAAGGAAAACATTCGGTAATATTTTAAAGTATATAAAAATGGGCTCAAGCTCAAATTTCGGCAATATGTTCAGTATGACCGGGGCAAGTATTTTTCTGCCGTTTCTTCCCATGCTTCCCATACAGATACTTTTGAATAATTTTCTCTACGACGTTTCGCAGATTGCAATTCCTTCCGACGGAGTTGATGAGGAATATCTTTTAAAATCAAGGCCGTGGAACGTAAACTACATTAAAAAATTTATGCTTTTTGTAGGTCCCGTAAGCTCGGTTTTTGATTTTATAACTTTCGGCGTTTTGCTTTTTATATTCCACGCCAACCAGCAGTTTTTCCATACAGGGTGGTTCCTTGAATCTTTATGCACGCAGACTTTGGTAATACACATTATCCGTACCGGAAAAATCCCGTTCATAGAAAGCAAGCCCAGCCAGTTTTTAATGTTTACCTCAATTTATATTGTTACAATTGCGCTGTTTATACCGTTTACCCCTCTCGGGAAGTATTTTGGTTTTATCCAGCCGCCCCCGGCATACTTTCTTGCGCTTTTTCTTATAGTTTCAGTTTATCTTTTTACCGTGCATTTTGTAAAAACCTGGTTTATAAAAAAATACGGCTACGAATAAACTCCGCCGCCAAATTTAAAATCCATGCAAAAAAATTATTTAAATGTGTTTAAGGGAATGAAACAATTATCTTCAGCCTGCATTATTTTTCTGTTTTTCGGCTGCGCTGCAACGCGCCACGCAACCCCGCCGGAGGCACTAAATAACGTTACCGTTTGCGGTATGAAGGACATAAGGGCATTGAGCGGCCTGCCAAGCGATTCCTTTAAAAAAGATTTTATAAAATTGTTTGAACAGGAAGAAAAATCCGGTATTTATTTTTTTGATTTTAAAAATAAACGCACATATTCTCTGCTTGCCATATCTGGGGGTGCGGCAAGCGGCGCTTACGGCGCAGGGCTTTTAAACGGCTGGTCGCACTCAAGACAGCGCCCGGAATTTAAAATTGTTACAGGAATAAGCACCGGAGCAATTATAGCTCCGCTTGCTTTTCTGGGAAGCAAGTACGACCCTATGCTTAAGGATTTCTACACAAAATATTCAACAAAAGATATAGTTAAGATACGTTCTCCCCGGCTTGCAATTCCGTTTAAAGATTCAATAGCCACGACCAAGCCTCTTGAAAAAATTATTGAGAAGTATTTTGACAAAGAATTGCTAAAAGAAATAGCCGCTGAATACAACAAAGGCCGCAGGCTCTATATAGGAACCACCAATCTTGACGCGCAAAGGCTGGTTATCTGGGATATGGGCAAAATTGCAGCTGCGGGAGATGAGAACGCTTTAAAGCTTTTTCGTAAAATTATACTTGCCTCAGCGTCTGTTCCTATTGCTTTTGAGCCGGTGTATTTAAAAGTAGAAGCCAACGGTAAAACTTACGATGAGATGCACGTTGACGGAGGAGTGGTTAAGCAGGTATTTTTTCTCTATGATGTCCTTACCGGCCTGGACAAGGCAGTAAAGGAAAAAGGGCTGGACACTTTCAATTTGCAATACAAAATTTATATTATCAGAAACGGTTATGCCGACGCGATATGGCAGGAAGTTCCTGATAAGCTTTCATCTATCGCCGGCCGCACCATAGACACAATGATTAATGCCCAGAGCATAGGCGACCTTTACCAGCTGTATGTGTTTACCAAAAACGGCAAGGGAGATTTTAACCTTGCCTACATACCGGCTACTCATAAGCCAAAGGCAAAAGAGCTTTTTGACGTTGTTGAAATGCAAGCGCTTTTTGACCTTGGTTTTAAGGAAGCTTCCAACGGATACCCCTGGAAAAAAACCCCGCCCGGCCTGGAATAAACAGCAAAAACCCTGTTTGTTGCGTGCCGTTTACGCGTAAACGCCCTAAAAAACCGGCATAAATACCTCAAAAAACCCCTTGAATTTATTGAATATATGGCTTATAATAATAAATTTAAGAGCTTATGCCTTACTCTATCAAACAAAACCTCTTAACAGCTTGCAAAACAACGGTTAAATCTATTTAATATGCCGGAAGACTTAAAAAAACTTATTGAGAAAATTCAAAAAGAAGGCGTAGAAGCCGCCCGCGCAAAAGCTTTGGAAATTGAAACCGAGGCAAGCGCCCGCGCAGATGAGATAGTTTCAAAGGCTAAAGAAGAAGCAAACCGGATAATTAAAGAGGCCAACGCTGAAATCTCCCGCCGGAAAGAAGCGGATTTAAGCCTTATGCAGCAGGCAGCGCGCGATACGCTTATAAACCTCCGGCATGAATTGCTTCAGAAATTATCAAATGTAATAAAGCAGGAAATCCGCGAAGTTCTTAAATCAAAAGATTTGGCTGAAATGTTATTTGAGCTGATAAAAGACTGCTGCAAAGAGCCGGGCTCAAACGTGGAAATAACATTAAGCAAAGAAGATGCCGATAAGCTCACCAATGTTTTTATTTCCGGTTTTAAGGAAGAGCTTAAAAAAGGAATTACTTTAAAAACTTCAGATGAAATATCAGGAGGATTTCTTATAAGCTACGATTGCGGAAAATCCCAGTTTGATTTTACTGATACCGCGCTCACCCAGTATCTAAGCCAATATGTAAGCGGAAGGCTTGATGAAATACTTTCCCCGGAGTCGCCGCAACAGAAACCCTGATATGCCAAATTACCATCAATACTTAATTGCAAGCCTGCCTTATCTAAATTTTGGAGCGCCTGCGCCTATGGGCTTTGCCCGCTTTTTGGAGCTGGCGCAAGATTTTATACCGCAGAGAGAATTCGCAGTTTTAAAAAATTGCGCGGATATTTTGAAAGAGCCGTGTAAAGCAAGCGGCATTGCAAATACCTGGCGCGATTTTGAATCCAGCCTTCGCAACGAATTGGTTAAGATACGCGCGAAGCGCCTGCATAAAGACGCAGAAAAATATTTGCGTAATTATTCGGAAGCAGAGCTTTCGTTTATCCACAAGCTTAATGAGATAACGCGCAGCCCCCATTCGCTTGACGCAGAGCGCGCGCTTGATTTGCTTCGCTGGAATAAACTTGATGAATTATGCTTCGGACATTATTTTGACATAGAGCTTCTTTTTATTTACGCGCAGAAGCTGCTTATTCTTATCCGCTGGGATAAGGCGCACGCAGCCCAAAAAGAAAAAGTGCTTAATAATATCGTTAACTCAATTGAACAGCCCGTATAAATAAATTAAAAAATGAACAGAAAAGGAATCGTTACAAAAATTATCGGGAATATGGTAAGCGCAGAGGCATCCGGAGCAGTTATCCAGAACGAAGTTGCCTATATTTTGCACAAAGGGGAGCGCTTGAAAAGCGAGGTGATACGCATACGCGGTAAAACAGCTGAGATGCAGGTGTATGAAGCGGCAACAGCGCTTAAGGTGGGTGACGAAGTTGAGTTTACCGGAGAGCTCCTCTCCGTTGAATTAGGGCCGGGCCTCTTGGGACAAATTTTTGACGGCCTTCAGAACCCGCTTCCGGATATAGCAAAAGAATGCGGCTTTTTTCTAAAGCGCGGCATATATAAAAAAGCTCTTCCTGATAACGCAAAATGGGAATTTAACCCCCTGGTTAAAACCGGAGATACTTTACGGCCGGGAGATAAATTAGGTTACGTCAACGAACATATTTTTAAGCACTACATAATGGTTCCTTTCGGCATAAAAGGAGCTCTACGGGTAGAGTCAGTGGCGGATAAAGGAACATACTCTCTTACCCAGCCTATAGCTGTGGTTTCTGATGCAAATGGAAAACGCCACGAAGTATTTTTGAAACAAAGCTGGCCGGTAAAAATCCCGATTGAAGCATATGCTGAAAAAATAAAACCAATTGAGCCGCTGGTAACCAAGATACGCATTATAGATTCGCTTTTTCCTGTTATGCTTGGCTCAACTTTTTGCGTGCCCGGGCCCTTTGGCGCAGGCAAAACAGTTTTGCAGCAGTTAATCAGCCGCCATGCGGAAGTTGATGTTGTTGTTATCGCTGCCTGCGGCGAGCGCGCAGGAGAAGTCGTTGAAACATTAAAAACATTTCCGCAGATTAAAGACCCGCGCACAAATCTTTCTTTATCCGAGCGCACAGTTATCATCTGCAATACAAGCTCAATGCCTGTTGCCGCGCGCGAGTCAAGCGTTTATACCGCGGCAACCATTGCTGAATATTACAGACAGATGGGCCTAAATGTCCTGCTTCTCGCTGATTCAACATCCCGCTGGGCGCAGGCGATGAGAGAAATGTCAGGCCGCCTTGAGGAAATTCCAGGGGAAGAAGCTTTCCCCGCGTATCTTGAATCGCGCATTGCTTCCTTTTATGAAAGAGCGGGCCTTGTTCGTTTAAATGACGGAGCATTCGGTTCTGTTACCATAGGCGGCACAGTTAGCCCTGCCGGAGGAAATTTTGAAGAGCCGGTTACGCAGGCGACTTTAAAAGTTGTCGGCGCTTTCCACGGGCTTTCCCGTGACAGGTCTAACGCAAGAAGATATCCCGCAATTGACCCTCTGATGAGCTGGAGCAAATATAAAGGTATTATAGGCAGAGAGTTTGTTTCCCGCGGCCACGATATGCTTAAAAAAAGCCATGACGTTGGGCAGATGATGAAGGTTATAGGCGAGGAAGGAACCTCGCTTGCTGATTTTGTGGAGTACCTTAAGGGGGAATTTTTTGATTTTGTATATCTGCAGCAAAACGCTTTTGACGCAGTTGATGAGTCAACGCAGGATGCCAGGCAGAAGTATGTTTTTGGTTTTATACACTTAAACATATTTGAAAAAAAATTTAATTTCGCTGATAAAGAAGACGCCAGGTATTTTTTCCAGAGCCTTCGGCAGTTATTCAAAGGATGGAACTCAAGCGTTTACCAAAGCGAAGAGTTTAAAAGAGCGGAAAAGGAAATGCTTGATGCGATAAAAACAAAGGCCGCTTTATAAATTTTAAAAGCCATGCATAAAATTTACACAAACATAAGCCAGATTGCAGGAGACGTTATAACCGTAAGCGCTCCCGGCGTGGGGTATTCTGAGATTGCGCAGGTTGAAACCCGCCTTGGCACATCGCTTGCCCAGGTGATAAGGCTTGACGGCGACAAGGTGTACCTTCAGGTTTTTGCAGGAAGCAAAGGAATATCAACCGGAGATAAAGTGAGATTTTTAGGCCATCCTATGCAGATATCAACAGGTGATAGCCTGCTTGGCAGAATATTCAGCGGTGCAGGAGAGCCCCTTGATAAAGGCCCGGCATTATCAGAAAACATAGTTGATATAGCAGGCCCGCCGGTAAATCCGGTTAAGCGCATAATACCGAATAAAATGATACGCACCGGCCTTCCCATGATAGATGTTTTTAATTCGCTGGTTGAGTCCCAGAAGCTTCCGCTATTCTCCATAGCAGGTGCGCCATATAATGAGCTGCTTGCGAGGATAGCAACGCAGGCAGAAATTGACATTATAATTTTAGGCGGAATGGGCCTAAAATATGACGACTATCTTTTCTTTAAGGATACTTTAAGAGAACACGGAGC
>JAQTUC010000005.1 GCA_028710385.1 Candidatus Omnitrophota bacterium | reverse complement strand
CTTTCCTTATGAACCTGCTGAGCCCGGAAGTTGTAATTATAGGCGGAGGGCTTGAAGAAGCAGGGGAATTTTTCCTTGATGAATGCACAGACGCAATAAAGGAGTTCTCTTTCAGCGAAACGAGAAAGGGTTGCAGGGTGGTTTTCTCGCAACTTGGCAAATCTGCGACTTCTCTCGGCGCTGCTTTGGCGATTATTTAAAAAAGATTCTTTACACCTATAGTTTGTATGTTATAATATTTTATGGAATAGGAGGTGATTAATGGACAAGACAAAACTTATACCCGTGTTTTTAGCTATTATCGTTTTAATCGTTGGCGGTTTAGCCATCTGGCTTAATGGAGAAAAAACCAAACTGGCCGGCGACAATCAAAGATTAGTCAAAGAGAAGGGTGATTTAACAGCAGAAAGAGATTCTTTGCGCGACGCAAATACCAAACTTGAGAGAGATAAACAGGATTATGAAGAAAGGATCCAAAGCATATCTTCCAAACTGTCAGGTATTGAAACAGAGCGCAATGATTGGAAAAAGAAATTTGAAGATATTTCCAGCGAAAGAGATACATTGGTAGAAAAGCTTAAAGAAAAGGCTAAAACAGAAGCTGCAAATCCGCAACAATCAACGGCGGTTTCATCTGTCTCAGTAAGCTCGGGTGCTCCGGTTTCAGAAGAGTACTGGGCTGATTTTGTTAAGGTTAAAGCCGCTCTTGAGGTTAAGGTTGAGGATCTAAACAAACAACTCAATGAGGCGAAACTTAAGCTCTCAGATTTGGACAAGAGCAATAAAGAGTTAAGCATAAAGCTTGATGAAGTTAATAAAGAAAAAGAAAGAATTGAAAATGAAATGGGAATAAAAGAGCGCACCATGCGTATCGTAAGCAGAGACCTGGTGAGCGAGAGAGAAGCGAGAAAAATAGCGATGGAAGAACTGGAGAAGCTTAGAGGAGAGAATAACAATTTAAAGCGAGAGCTCGTTATAGTAAACAAAGAAAAAGTTCAGCTTCAGGGAAATATTATGGATGTGGTAGAGAAGAAGGATGTTCTAGAGCATAAGATTTCCGGAGTTGAAAATGTAATGAGAGAAAAATCGCTTGAGCTTGATGAATTACAGAAAGAACTTAATACCACAATCAGAGGCGACAGCAGAGCTATGGCAAGAGAAACAGCTACCGTTGAGCTTCCCCCGATTGTAGTTAAGTCTAGCAGCGGGCCCAGGGGCTTAAAGGGCGAAGTTTTAGCGGTTAATCCGGAAGAGAAATTTGTAGTAATAAATCTCGGAGAGAATTCCGGTATCGGCCCTGGGAACGAATTGAAAGTTTTAAGAAAGAATAAAGAAATAGGCCGCATACAGATTATTGAAACCAGAAAAGATATTTCAGCGGCAGACATTAAGAACATTAATCCCGGCGCAAGCATTCAGGAAGGCGATATAGTAATATCCAGATAATTTGCTCTTTAGGTAGCCAGAGTTGAAGAAATTCATCTTATGGCTACCTAACAGAGTTTAGAGAGCAGAGGCACTCGTGTCTTCTTCAATCACCATCAAAGAAGTTGCCAAAAAAGCAGGCGTTTCCATAGCGACTGTTTCAAGATATCTTACTAATCCCGCTTCAATCAAAGGCGAAAATCGTAAAAATGTCCAGCAAGCTATCCAGGAGTTAGGTTACCAGCCTTTCATCTACGCACGCAAACTTGCCGGAGGAAAACTTAATACCTTTGGCCTTATTATTCCCGGCTACGAAGGTATTTTTTATTCTTTCTATGCTATTGAAACTATCCGTAATGTTGCTTTGGCACTTGATAAAAAAGGCATAGATTTGCATCTGCATCTTTTTTGGAATAAAGATAATTTCAGGACATCCCTTGTTGACGGCGTGATATTCGCCGACGTCATAGATAATGAAAACCAGCTCAAGCGCCTTGTTAAAGAGAAACTCCCGCTTGTTGTTATGAATAAAAAGATAGAAGACCCGGCAGTAAGTTATGTTGCTATTGATAATTTTAAGGGGGCCTATAATGCGGCAGAATTTTTAGCTCATCACGGGCACCGTCTGATAGCGCATCTTGCCGGAGACCTTCGCGTTCAGTGCGCACAGGAACGCCTGGATGGATACAAGAGCGCTTTGGAAAAAAATAAAATAAGAGTCAGGGAAGATTACATTAAGATTACAAATTTTTCGGTTAAAGACGCGAGGGAGAAACTGGAAGAATTATTTTCTCTGAAAGAGCCTCCTACAGCTATATTTTGCTGCAGTGATGATATTGCGGTTGAGGTTTTGAATTTTGCCGAAGAAAGAAAGATTAAGGTGCCAAAAGCCTTAAGCGTAATTGGCTTTGACGATAACGCGCATAAATTCCATGCAAATTTGAGCCTTACAACCGTCCGGCAGCCAATAGATAAAATGTCTGTTATGGGCGTTGATATACTTAATGAAATCGTTGCAAAAAAGGCGCAGCCGAAGAAGGTTGTTCTTGATTGCGAGTTGATTGTGAGGGACACGGTAGACTTTTTATAACAATATATAGTATTTATCAGAATTTTATCTACTATATATAGTATTTTTTCTTGACATCCCCCACAAAGAGTGATATAAAATTAGCATTGCACTTGGGCGGGCAGTTTTTTTAAAAAAATAATTCTTCTTTTAAAATGAGGAGTGATCATGGAAGAAAAATTGAATTTTTCTCCCAACGCTTTGGTTGTTCTTAAAAAACGTTATCTTAAGAAAAACGAAAAAGGCCAGACTATAGAAACTCCGGCTGAACTTGTTGAAAGAGTTTCAAGCGCAATCGCAGCAGTTGAGAAAAAGTATGGCGCGACCAAAGAAAAAACCGAAGAAATAAAGAAAAAATTCTACGAAATAATAGCCAACCTGGAATTCGTTCCAAACTCTCCAACCTTAATGAACGCGGGTAAAGACCTGGGGCAGCTTTCTGCCTGCTTTGTCGTTCCCGTGGAAGATTCAATGGATTCCATATTTGATGCGATAAAAGCAACAGCCTTGATACATAAGACCGGAGGAGGCACCGGCTTTAGTTTTTCGCGGCTTCGCCATAAAAACAGCGTTGTAAAATCTACCGGAGGCGTTGCGTCCGGCCCGGTTTCTTTTATGAAAGTTTTTGATGCGGCAACCCAGGCGGTTAAGCAGGGAGGCACGCGCCGCGGAGCAAATATGGGGATGCTTCGGATAGACCATCCGGATGTTTTGGAATTTATAAAATGCAAAGAAAAAGAAGGCGACATCTCAAATTTTAATATTTCAGTTGCTCTTACCGATGACTTCATGGAAAAGGTTTTAAAGGAAGAGGATTATAATTTAATTGATCCGCATTCCGGAGAAACAGTAAACAGAATTAATGCCCACGATACTTTTAATACAATCGCTGAATACGCATATAAAAACGGAGAACCCGGTATCATATTTATTGATAGAATGAACGAAGGCAATCCTACTCCGCAGCTTGGAGTAATTGAAAGCACAAACCCCTGCGGAGAGCAGCCGCTTTTACCCTTCGAGTCATGCAATCTTGGCTCTCTGAATCTTTCCAAATTTTTACGCGAAGTTGATGGGGAATTTGAAGTTGATTGGGACCGCTTAAGAGACGTCACATTCCTGGCAGTAAGATTTCTTGACAATGTTATAGATGCAAATAAATTTCCTTTGCCTCAGATCAGAGAGAATACCCTGAAAACCAGAAAAATAGGTTTAGGCATTATGGGTTTTGCAACTATGCTTGGATTTTTGGGCGTACCTTATGACAGCGATGAGGCTATTTTACTTGCAAAAGAAATAATGAGTTTTATATACAAAAACGCAAAAGAAGAATCAATGAAACTTTCCGTTGTGCGCGGAGTTTTTCCCGCATGGAAAGGAAGCTCCTGGGATAAGAAAACCACAAGAATAAGGAATGCAACGCTTACAACAGTTGCTCCGACGGGAACTATCAGCATTATAGCGGGGCCTACTTCTTCCGGAATAGAGCCAAATTTTTCCTTATGCTATTCCAGAAATGTTTTAGAGGGCGAGAAGCTCCTGGAAATTGACCCGGCATTTGAATACATAGCCAAAAAAGAAGGTTTTTACAGCGAAGATTTGATGAAAAAAATTGCCGCGGGAGAAAGCATACAAGGCATGGAAGAGGTGCCTGAAAAATTTAAGAAAATATTTAAGACTGCCATGGAAATTTCATCGCTTTGGCATATTAAGATGCAGGCAGCTTTTCAGGATTTTACGGATAATGCCGTATCAAAGACCATAAACCTGCCCAATAACGCCACAGTTGAAGATGTAAAGGAGGCGTATCTTCTCTCTTATAAATTACGCTGCAAGGGTGTTACTGTCTACAGGGACGGCTCAAGAAGCGTACAGGTTTTAACTGTTGAGAAGAAAAAGGAAGAAAAAAAGCACGAGATAACCGAAGAGAAACAATCGGTAGTTTCTTATCCAAAGCCGCGGCCTGAAGTTATAATGGGCACAACCACAAAGGTTACAACCGGCTGCGGAAACTTATATATAACTATCAATCAGGGTGAATGCGGAGATTTTTTTGAGGTTTTCACTCAGATGGGAAAAGCCGGAGGATGCGCCGGAAGCCAATTAGAGGCCGTAGGAAGGCTTATATCGCTTGCGCTTCGCGGCGGTGTTGATATTAAGGTTATAACTGAGCAGCTTAAGGGAATAAGGTGCCCCAGTCCCAGTTGGGTAAACGGAAAAAAGATTTTTTCCTGCGCTGATGCTGTTGCGAGAGTCCTTGAGAAAAGGGCAATGGATCAGAAAGAAATAGTTAAAGTTGAAATTCCGGTTTTGGAAAAACAGGAAGCCTCGGTAGTGGTTAAAAAAACAGCCAACACCTTTAATAATATCGTAGGAGTATGCCCTGACTGCGGTTGCGCTCTGCGCCATCAGGAAGGGTGCCTGGTTTGTGATGCCTGCGGTTATTCTAAGTGTTAGCACACAGATAATCGCAGATTGTATATCACAGATGATCACAGATAGATTTATTTGTGGCTATCTGTGATTTTTTATCTGTGCTAATCTGTGCAAAAAAAGGATAAAAAAATGATTAAATTAGTTTTACTGCGCCACGGAGAAAGCATATGGAATTTGGAAAACAGGTTTACCGGCTGGACTGATGTGGGGCTTTCGGAAAAAGGCACCAAAGAAGCGCATTTGGCTGCCGAGTGGCTCAAAAAAGAAGGGTTTACTTTTGACATTGCCTATACTTCGGTTTTAAAGAGAGCAATTAAAACTCTTTGGATAGTTTTGGAAGATATGGATTTAATGTGGATACCTGTTTTAAACAGCTGGAGGCTGAATGAGCGCCATTACGGAAGCCTGCAGGGCCTTAATAAAATGGAAATGGTTGAAAAGTTCGGAGATAAGCAGGTGCTTGTGTGGAGAAGAAGTTATGATGTTCAGCCGCCCGCATTGGAGGAAACTGACAGCCGTTACCCCGGCAATGATCCAAGATACAGGAATCTTAAAAAAGAAGAATTGCCGCTTACAGAATGCCTTAAGGATACAGTAAATAGATTTCTGCCGTATTGGCACGAAACAATTGCCCCAGCCATTAAAGAGGGTAAACGCGTAGTTATAGCAGCCCACGGAAACAGCCTGCGCGCATTGGTTAAATATCTGGACAATGTTTCGGATGATGAAATTGTAAGCTTAAATATTCCTACAGGAATCCCGCTGGTTTATGAATTGGATGAGAATCTAAAACCGCTTAAACACTATTATCTTGCGCCGCCCGATGTGCTTGCCAAAGCAATAGATTCGGTGGTTAAGCAAACCAAGAAATAATTCAGCCAACTCACCGCCGTAGTTTAAAAACCTTAATTAGCTAAATAATTAAGGTTTTTTGCCGCTTGTTCGCCTTAGTCTGTTATCTGCTGTGATAATATTGTTGGATTATGGCGGATGCCCTCTATAGGTAAGTTTATATGGTGTTTCATAATCTTTTCTTCCAATAGTATAAAAACGTGGTAAAATTCACATACAATCCGCGCATAATTCTTAAAATATTATGAAAAAATACGACTGCATAGTCATAGGCGCAGGCCACGCAGGTATTGAAGCGGCATATGCTTCTGCAAAGCTTGGCCTAAACACTCTTCTTTTAACTTTGTCATTGGATACCATAGGGAAATTATCCTGTAATCCCGCAGTAGGCGGTGTTGCTAAGGGAAATCTGGTTAGAGAGGTGGATGCTTTAGGCGGTTTAATCGGAAAATTGGCCGATAAGTGCGCTTTAAATTACCGCATACTTAATAAAAGCAAAGGCAAAGCAGTATGGGCGACAAGAGCCCAGGTGGATATGGTGGAATATCCTTCTGCTGCAAAGAGTTTTCTTGAGGCTTGCTCTAATTTAACAATTCTGCAGGCAAAAGTAAAAAATATTCTTGTAAAAAACAAAAAAATTTGCGGCGTTGAAGTAAATTTTGGAGAAGTTTTTGAAACCAAGACCGTAATCATCTGCGCGGGAACTTTTCTTAAAAGCACAATACATATAGGCTTAAATAGTTTCCCCGGCGGAAGGCTCTCTGAGGAGTCCAGTGATGAGTTATTTAGCAGCATTAAACGCCTTGGTGTAACAACAAAACATTTTAAAACAGGAACCTGCGCAAGGCTTGATGCAAGGAGCCTTGATTTTTCAAAAATGATTGAGCAGCCTCCTGATTACGACGCCATACCTTTTTCTTTTGAGAATAACAGCCTGCCAAAGGACCAGTTAAGCTGCTATATAACATATACAAACAAAAAAACCCACAATATAATTTTAAAAAACCTTAACCGCTCACCGCTTTATACGGGAAAAATCAAGGCAAGAGGAGCAAGGTATTGCCCGTCGTTGGAAGATAAGATAGTTAAATTTAAAGACCACGAGCGTCACCAGATTTTTATTGAGCCCGAGGGCAGAAATACAGTTGAGGTTTATCCAAACGGAGTTTCTACGTCTTTACCGTTTGATGTTCAGCTTAAATTTATTCACAGCATAGAAGGGCTTAAGCGAGCCTTGGTGCTTCGCCCCGGATACGGCATTGAGCACGGGCTTATAGATGCGAGGGAGCTTTATGCGACCCTTGAATCAAAGAAAATAAGCGGCCTTTATTTCGCCGGGCAGGTTAATGGAACAACCGGTTACGAAGAAGCAGCCGCGCAAGGCTTGATTTCCGGAATTAATGCGGCGCTTCTGGTTAAAAAGAAAAAGCCTTTTATTTTAAGAAGGGAAGAATCTTTTATCGGCGTTTTAATTGACGACTTAACCTCAAAGGGAACGGATGAGCCCTACAGGATGTTTACCTCGCGCTCGGAATTCAGGCTTAGTTTACGCGAAAGTAACGCTGATTTGCGTTTGGCTGATTTTGGCTATAATTTAGGGCTGCTTAGTAATAACCAGTACGATCTCGTGAAAGCAAAAAAACAAAGAATAGAAGAGAGCATAAAAAAAAGCCGGGCTGTAAAAATAATTTTTGAAAAACAAAAATTATCGGTTTTTGATATTTTAAAAAGGCCGAAGGCCACCTATGAGCAGCTAGAAAAATATATGGAGAAAGATAATGTGTCAAACCAGATAAAATGGGAAATAGAGGTAAATATAAAATACGAAGGTTTTTTAAAACGTGAGCAGATTTGGTTAAGAGAGCTTAAGAATCTTGATAAGATAAAACTTCCTAAAATTGATTTTTCTAAAATACCTTCATTGTCAAAAGAGGTTGTAGAGAAACTTAATAAATTAAAACCGGCTAATTTAGGAGAAGCCTTAAGGATAAGCGGCATCACTCCCGCGGCAATACTTACTGTTTATAACTTTATTAAGAAAAGCAGAGAAAAAAAATAAACCAAAGGGAGGCAGAATGGATTTAAAAATATTTTTCACTGCATTTACAACCATTTTTCTGGCTGAATTGTTTGATAAGACTGAGCTGGCGGTGTTTTCTCTCTCTGCGAAAGGCCACAACAAAGTTACGGTTTTTCTGGGAGCTATGGCAGCTTTTTTTGTGGCTACAATGCTAGCGGTTTTATTCGGCGATACGCTTTCAAAATTTATTGACCCAAAGATTATGCGTTACGTAAGTGCCGGTGTGTTTTTTGTCGCAGGTTTTCTTATCCTTGCAGGGAAACTTTAAAGCAGTTTATAATTTCGTAAGGCTAAGATATTTTGCTACAGAATCAGCAAAACTTGCAGTTGCGCCCCTGGGCCCAAGTATATTTTTAATTCTACCTAAATCATTTTTAAGCTCCGCGTATTCGGCCTCATCTTTAAGATAACGCAGCGCCGTCTGCGCTATTGTCTGCGGATTTGCCTTATCCTGGATGAGCTCTTCAACCACTTTCCTTCCGGCTAAAATATTTGTCATAGCTATAAATCTAAGCTTTACCAGTTTTCTTAGTATATGCCAGCTGAAAATATTGAGTTTATATATAACCAGGAAAGGCACTTCCAAAATTGAAATTTCAATAGTTGCCGTGCCTGAGGAAGTAATAATAAAAGCTGATTCTTCTATAGCCTGGTAGGTGTGGTCTGCGACTTCTGTATTCGGCGCCATCTTTATATAAAACTGCGCCGGTATATTTTCGGGGCGTATAATCCTGAATTTATAACCGGGCAGTTCTTTTTCAATGATTTCTTTTGCTTTCATCATTGTCGGAAGGTGGTTTCTTATTTCATTCTTGCGGCTTCCCGGCATTAAAGAAATTATTTTTTGTGTTTCTATATTTTTCTTCTCAATTACTTCAAGAAGAGGATGGCCGAAATAGTAAACTTCCATTTTTTCTTTTCTGTAAAAATCTTCCTCAAACCTGAAGATTACAATCATTCTGTTAACGTAGCGTTTTATTGATTCAACGCGGCGCTTGCGCCATGCCCAGACTTGCGGGCTTACGTAGTAAAAAATATGGTACTTGTTATTAAGGTTTTTGGCCAATTGCAGGTTAAAGTCCGGAAAATCTATCAATATTATAAGGTCAGGGTCTATGCTGGCTATTTCATGAAGTGCTTGCGAGTAGGTTTCGAGGAGATCTTTAAGGCATAGCAATACTTCAAAAATCCCCGAAACAGAATGCTCAAGAAGATTTATGCGCTGCGTTGAATGCCGGGCAAGATGCTCTCCGCCAAAAGAAAATATTTCAACTCCCATGTATTTTTCTTTCAGCTGCTTACACAGCATAGCGCCGTATAAATCTCCTGATTTGTCCCCGGCTATAATTATTATTTTTTTCATGCCTGTAATTATTTTTTAGACATTATCTTTTCAATATCCAAAGCAAGTTTAAGGGCATTCTTGGCTCTAACGCAGTCAGCGATATCAAAGGTATTATTCTTAACCAGGCCTACGAAGTCAAGAATTTCTTTCTTAAGCGGTTCTTCTTTGTCTATTTCCAGGGCCTGCCTGGTTATCTGTTCCTTTATTTTTTGATAAATTTCTGCATGCTGCTCGGCAAAATCCAGCGAGATGTAGCAATGCGAGAGGAATATCCTTATTTTTCTTTCTTTTTTAGCGGATATGCGCGAAGCTGTAATATTCGCGACACAGCCGTTTTTAAAGGTAATGCGGGCGTTTGCTATGTCTTCTTTGTTGGAGAGCACTTTAACGCCTTTTGCTTCAACTTTTTTTATGTCAACTCTTACCAAATCAAGGATAATATCAAGATCGTGTATCATTAAATCCAGCACCACGCTTATATCAAGGCTTCTGTTCGGATAAGGGCTTAAGCGGTGGCATTCTATAAATAGCGGCTTTTTAACAGTTTCTTTTATGGCCAGATACGCGTTGTTGTAGCGTTCAACATGGCCTACGAAGAGGATGGTTTTGTTAACGGTGGCTGTTTTAATTAATTTTTCTGCTTCGGATAATTTCTGGGTGATTGGTTTTTCTACAAGGACAGGGATTTTATTTTTAAGGAAAAACTGCGCAATTTCAAAATGTTTTATTGTGGGGACCGCAACGCTTACCAGGTCAACCTTGCCAAGCAGTTTACGGTAGTCTGTAAATGATTCTATCCCCGGGCAAAGCGCGAGCCTTGAGGGGTCGGTATCTACAACGTATATTTTTTCTATCTCGTTTATTTCCTTGTAGATACGCAGATGTATGCTGCCTAATTTTCCGATGCCGATTACAGCTACCTTCATAATTATGACTTTTTGTATGATATCAAATACCTTGAGGAAAGTCAATTGATGTGGTAGAATGCACCTCAAATCCGGCACATATTTTTCACCCATGAGCCAGTCCGCCAGGGCGGACGATTCAGGGTTTCGCTTCCAGGTGAAATCCTGAAAAATCAGAAGCCCGGCTGTAGGTGCGTGGAGCTTCACTTACCTTTAAGTTTGTAATAATTATGCTTGAATTTTTTAGGGAATATTTTAGGTTATTAAAGCTGGCAAAGCCCTACAAAGGGTTGTTTGCTTTAGCCTTTGTTTGTATAGGAATCTCCAGTATATTTAACGGCGTTACCCTGGGAATGATCGTTCCGCTTGTTGACCGCATAATGAACAATAAGCCGATAGTTATACCCCAGGCGATTAAGTTGCCGCAATTTCTGGTGGCTGTTGTTGATAAGCTTAATTCCATACAGCCGATGACTCTTCTTATGTTCCTGCCGGTTTTCGCGATTTGCCTTTTCACTCTTAAGGGAATAACTTCTTTTTTCCAGGGCTACATTATGAATAAAATCGCCCAGAGCGCAGTAAGGGATGTAAAAAACAAAGTTTATGCGAAGTTCCAGGATCTATCGCTTGATTTTTACGCGAACAAGAGAACGGGTGAATTAATTTCGCGCATAACCAATGATGTGGGTTGTATCGCAAACGCGCTTTCATATGCTCTCACTGATTTAATGTTTGAAAGTATGCAGATAGTAATTTTTGGAATAGTAGCTCTGCCGCTTGGTTTTGCCATATCCTGGAAATTGTACGCTGTATTTTTAATATTCCCGGCAGTGTTTATACCTGTAAGTAAAATCGGCAAACGCATTAAGAAATTTTCAAGGGAAGTGCAGAATAAGATGGCGGATTTAAATTCTTTGCTCACCGAAACCATACAGGGCGCCTATATAGTAAAGGTTTTCTGCCGCGAAAATTATGAAATAAACCGTTTTAAGGAAATCAACCAGCAATATTACAGGTTTACTATGAAAAGCGTCAAACGGATTATTATGGTAACCCCCGTAACTGAATTAATATGCGTTGTCGGCGCAATGATAATACTTTTTATAGCGGGGCGCGAAGTTATACTTGGCAAGGTTTCTTTCGGCGTATTCGGGCTCTTTATGGCTTCTTTAATGTCTATGATAAGCCCGTTTAAAAAACTAGCTAATGTTCATGCGATAAACCAGCAGGCAATCCCTGCATCAGAGCGTATTTATGATATTTTAAACGAGGAGCCCAAAGTTAAGGATAGCGCGGACGCGAAGGAAATAGCCGATTTTAATGAGTCAATAGAATACAAAGATGTTTCATTTAAATATAATGAAGCAGATGATTACGTTTTAAAGGGAATAAATCTTACGGTTAAAAAAGGAAAAATTGCCGCCCTGGTAGGGCACTCCGGCGCGGGGAAATCCACGCTTGTGAGCCTGCTTCCGAGATTGTATGATTGCCAGAGAGGGACAGTTTTAATTGACGGCAACGATATAAAGAAATTGAAATTATATTCTTTAAGGTCTCTTATATCCGTTGTTTCGCAGGAAATGGTTCTTTTCAATGCGACGGTAAGAGATAATATTGCTTACGGAAAGCTTGACGCAACAGAAGAAGAAATAATCTCTGCCGCTAAAAAAGCTTACGCTTATGATTTTATATCAAATTTTCCCAAAAAATTTGACACTATTATAGGCGACAGGGGTTTTAGGCTTTCAGGCGGAGAAAAACAAAGAATAGCTATAGCAAGGGCAATATTAAAAAATGCCCCCATATTGATACTTGATGAGGCAACGAGCCAGCTGGATTCACAGTCAGAAAAACTGGTAAAGGATGCATTCTATAACCTTATGGAAGGCAAAACCGTATTTGTAATAGCTCACAGGCTTTCTACGGTGCAAAAGGCTGATAGCATAATAGTTATGGAGAAGGGAAGTATTGTTGAGAAAGGAACGCACGATGAGCTTCTTTCAGGGGATACTTTGTACAAGAAGCTGTATGATCTGCAATTTAACGTATAATATGATAGAAATTATTGTAAAATAAGCATTTAGCCTGCGCTATTCTTCCCCTTAATCCGCCTGCGTAGCGCATTCTGCTTAAAAAATTGCCTTAATCAGACGCTATAAATATTGTTGAAAATATAATGAAATATGGTATACTTCTTCTTTGCAAGCAAGGGTTTGCTTACAAGCGAAAATAGCTTAATATCATATTAAAAGGAGGATTTTTGGTTATGGCTTTAACAGAGGTTATTAAAGAATTATTGGAAAGTGGGGTTCATTTCGGGCATTTGAGCAAACACTGGAACCCTAAAATGAAGAAATTCATCTTTGGTAAGAAAAAAAATATATATATAATAGACCTTGAAAAAACCGCGGAAAAGCTTGAAGAAGCCAAAGAATATGCAAAAAAGGTCATTCAGCGCGGGGAGAAAATTTTATTTGTGGCTACAAAAAAGCAGCTGCGCGACCTTATAAGGGAACAAGCTTCAAGCTGCAATATGCCTTATGTAGTTGAAAGATGGGTAGGCGGGCTTCTTACTAACTACACAACGATACGTTCAAGAATTAAAAGATATGCTACGCTTCTTGAAAAGAGAGAAAATGGCGACTTTGACAAAATGTCCCGCAAGGAAGTTACGCGCTTAAACAGAGAGATAGAGAGGATGGAAAAAATTTACAGCGGTTTAAAGAATTTTGATAAACTTCCTGCTTGTATATTTGTGGTTGATCCCAAGAGGGAAGTAGCCTGCGTCAAAGAGGCGAACAGGCTTTCAATTCCTATCATTGCGTTGATTGATACTGATGCTGACCCGGAAGTTATAGATTATCCGGTTCCGGGAAACGACGATGCAATAAAATCAGTCAGGTATATAACTTCTTTGCTTGTAGGGGCAATTAAGGAAGAAGCCCAAAAAGCTGCCGATTTAATCAAGGAGGCAGCTGCGGCTAAGGCTTTAGAAGAGGAAGCAGGCGATTCTGATGTAGAAAAGTATGAGGCTTTGGACGAAAATTTAGCAGCAGACAAAGATAAAAAACCTCTTCCCAAAAAACGCCAATCATCCAAGGAGGCCCAAAAATGAGCACCACAGACATTAAAAAACTGAGAGAAATGACTTCTCTCGGTATAAGCGAATGCAAGAAAGCTCTTCATGATTCAAAAGGTGATTTTGACAAGGCGCTTTCCATTCTAAAACAAAAAGGCGCCAGTATAATGGAGAAAAAGAAAGACAGAGCAACTTCCCAGGGATTAATCGAATCCTATATCCATTTCGGCGGGAATCTAGGCTCTTTGGTTGAAGTCAACTGCGAGACTGATTTTGTTGCGCGTACTGAGGTTTTTAAGAAATTCACAAAAGACATAGCGATGCAGATTGCGGCAACTAACCCTAGATATTTAAACAAAGAAAGCATACCGGCAGAGGAGCTTTCAAAAACTGAAGATGCCAAGCTTTATGCAACGGAACATTGTTTGCTTGAGCAGCCTTTCGTGAAAGATAACAGTATGACTGTTGAGCAGTATCTTAAACAGGTAGTTTCGCAGACGGGAGAGAACGTAGTTATTAAAAGGTTTTCAAGATTCTCCCTGGAAGGATAAATGAACCCCGTTAGACCTTTCGGAAATTCTAATGGAACTAACTATGACAGGGCTTGGTATTATAATATATAGTTTGAAGTTTGTTTAAATTAAGGAAAACGCTTTTCATAGAAATATACCTTAAAACAGGTATGGGTAAGCGCTATATCAGAAATTGTTTGAGAGGAACATTACAGTGGATTATAATGTTTAAGGAGGTCTAACTGGGTGAAGTCAAAATATAAAAGAATTCTTCTTAAATTAAGCGGGGAAGCTTTTCTTGGTAAGCAGCACCATGGCATAGACACTTCAGTTTGCGCCCATCTTGCCAAACAGATAAAAGAAGTAGCTGCTTCGGGTGTTGAAACCGCTGTGGTGCTTGGCGGAGGAAATATTTTCCGCGGTGCCATGCGTTCCAAGGAATTTGAGATGGAACGCACAGTCGCCGATTACATGGGGATGCTTGCAACAGTTTTAAACGGACTTGCGCTTCAAAACGCATTGGAAAATATGGGCGTGCCAACCAGGGTAATGACAGCTATAGAAATGGAAAGAATAGCCGAGCCCTACATAAGAAGAAGAGCAATGAGGCATCTGGAAAAAAAGCGTGTTGTTATATTTGTCGCAGGCACCGGCAACCCTTACTTTACGACAGATACAGCTGCAGCGCTGCGCAGTGTAGAAATTAATGTTGATGTTCTTCTTAAGGCCACAAAAGTAAACGGCGTTTATTCTTCAGATCCGTTTAAAGATAAGGATGCGGTATTTTTTAAAAAATTAAGCTATATGGATGTTTTAAGCAAGGGGCTTAAAATTATGGATTCTACGGCAATAACCCTATGCATGGAGAATAAATTGCCGATAATAGTTTTCAATTTTATTAAAGAAGGAAATCTAAAGGACATAGTCTCTGGCCGTGACATCGGTACCTTGATAAAATAAGGGGGATTTATGATTGCAAAGCAGGTTTTAAAAGAAACAGAAGATGAAATGAAGAAGGCGATAGAGTCTACGAAAAGAGAGTTCGCGGAACTGCGCAGCGGCCGGGCAAATCCTAAAATGGTTGAAGGCATAAGAGTTAATTATTACGGTACCCCCACGCTTCTTAAGGAAATTGCAACAATAGGTGTTCCTGAGGCGCGCCTTGTTGTGATAAGCCCATGGGACCCGTCAGCGCTTAAGGAAGTGGAAAAAGCCATATTGCAGTCAGATTTAGGCATAACACCGGTAAACGACGGAAAGATTATAAGGCTTATTGTTCCTGCTCTATCGGAAGAGAGAAGGCAGGAGCTTATTAAAATAGTAAAGAAAGTGTCGGAAGAAGGGAAGGTTTCCATAAGGACTATCCGGCAAAACACAAAAGATAAAATAAAAACACTGGAAAAAGATAAAAAGATTTCCGAAGACGACCGCTTTAATGCAGAAGAAGAATTGCAGAAGCTTACCGATAAATATATAGCGGATACGGACAAACTTCTTTCTGAAAAAGAAAAAGAACTGAAAGAATTTTAAGCAGTGATTTCCGCTAATCTGTAATGCCAATTCTCGCTGATTGTTAAATATAAAGTTTCATTGGTTGGCGAAAATTTTGTTCTCTTATAAATAGCAGTGTCTTATGTTTACGGGCCGCTAGCTCAGCTGGTAGAGCACCGCCCTTTTAAGGCGGGTGTCCCGAGTTCGATCCTCGGGCGGCTCATAAATTATATCAGCGACGGACGCGGTCTGTGTGCGCGATTATACAAGCCGCGGTGGCGGAATTGGCATACGCGCATGGCTTAGGACCATGTCCCTTTGGGATGGGAGTTCAACTCTCCCCCGCGGCATTGTTACTCACTTGGCAGGTTTTCATAATCTTTGATAATTATATTGCATGCGGTAGTAATGTTGGATGCAGCTAAAGATAAGTTTGCCTTGCGGCAAACGCTGCATACAACTCTCCCCCGCGGCATTGTTGCTAAAAATGAAAAAAATATATTTCAGCAAAAATTTAGGCGAAGTTGAAATAATTATAGCTTTGTTGAAAGAAAACAATTACGATCCTATGGAGTCTAGAATCTCTCCGCATGCCAGTATCGCCGGTGCGGATATCTTTTATCATGTTGAGATTCCGGAAAATGAATACGAAAGTGCAAAAGAATTTTTAAAAGACCAGGGTTATAATAATATTTTATAAATAATAGAACTAAAGACGTTCTTTTTGTTAGGCACTTCGGGCAGATGCCCGAAGTAGAGATGAACAATAAGGAATAACCCTGGATAATTGCTTTTTTTGCGGGTGTAGCTCAACCGGCTAGAGCGTCACGTTGCCAACGTGAAGGTTGTGGGTTCAATTCCCATCGCCCGCTCCATACTTTTGTAGTTGTTTGATAGCTTTGCGCCACGCACAAAATGTTTCTTTGTTTGGTTGCAGGTTGGGACAAAACGTGAGGAAAACTTCGCCTTCGGCGAAGCGTTTTGACCCATCGCCCGCTCCATACTTTTGTAGTTGTTTGATAGATTTATATTTCGCACGAAACACTTCACTTGCTGCATAAAATGGCTGAAACCAACAACAAAGGATTTTAAATTATGGACATGAACATCCTCAATTATCTTGATAAAGACAGTATAATAGTAGGGCTGAAACAGAAGAGCAAAAAGAAAATTTTATCTGTCATCCTTGAGCATCTTATTGCTAAGAAAAAAATCGGCAAAGACAGCGAGAAAGAAATCTTAAAAAATCTGCTTCAGAGAGAAGAAATGGGCTCAACCGCTATAGGCGGTTACATAGCCCTTCCTCATGCAAGAATAAATTCAGTAAAAGATATCGTGCTGTGTTTTGTTGTTTCTCAGGAAGGAATTGAGTTTGATTCCCTTGACCAGGAGCCCGTAAATATTATAGCGCTTCTTCTTTCTAATCAGAAAGAAGCAGGCTTGCATCTAAAAATGCTTGCTTTTCTGGCGAGGATGTTGCGCGATAAATATTTTGTGCAGCAACTGAAGAATGCAGCAACTAGCGAAGATGTGCTTGCCCTCGTAAATAAGCAGCAGCAATTAATTAAATAATTGCCGTCAGGCCTTATTTCATGAAAAAGTTTATAAAAATAATAAGGTGGCTTTATCCGGGTCTTAAAATAAAAAGATGGATTATCCTTCTTTTGGCCGGAGTATTTTTGATATTGGTTTCCTCGCACCTTATGTCGCGGGAAAAATCTCTGATGGCGCTTATCACATACCGGGCGCTTTTTACCGCCGGTATAGGCTCGTTCATTTTCGGGGCAATTTATCTTATAAAAAGTTTTTTTGAAGCCATATATCCGGAAGAGGACAAAAATCTGCTGGATATTATTTATGAAAAAAGGTTTTTATCAAAAGGGCCAAAAATAGTTGCCATAGGCGGAGGCACAGGTCTATCCACAATTCTTGAAGGCTTAAAGGAATACACCTCAAACATAAGCGCGATAGTCACTGTTGCGGATGAGGGAGGCTCTTCCGGAAGGCTTCGCGAAGAATTAGGGATGCTGCCGCCAGGTGATATTCGTAACTGCCTGGTTTCTTTGGCTGAAGCTTCCAAGCTTATGAGAGATCTTTTTCAGTACAGGTTTACCGAGGGCGACGGCATAAAAGGGCACAGCTTCGGCAATCTTTTTATTGCCGCGATGACCCAGGTTACAGGAAGTTTTGAAGATGCCATTAAGGCTTCAAGCCGGGTTTTGGCCATACGGGGAAGGGTTATCCCTTCAAGCCTGGATAAAATACGCATTAAAGCCAAATACAAAGACGGCAGTATCAAAGAAGGGGAAGATAAAATTTCCGTCGGCACAGAGCCTGTAGAAAAACTTTATCTAAACCCGCCTGATGCGCACGCGAATACCGAAGCGATTGAGGCTATACGCGAGGCCGATATGATAATTCTCGGCCCGGGGAGTTTATTTACAAGCATAATACCCAATTTGCTTATAAAACAAATAACTGAGGAGATTATAAAGAAAAATGTTTTAAAACTTTATATATGCAATGTTATGACCCAGCACGGCGAGACCGACGGTTTTACTGCAGCTGACCACTTGGAGGCGCTTGTTTCGCATTCCAGGAAAAATATTATCAACTATTGTTTGGTAAATTCTGGCCGCCTGGATTATAACCTTCTTCTGAGGTATTCGCAGGACAAGTCTTTCCCCGTGATTTTTGACAGGGAACGTTTGCGTAAGATGGGTACTGTAGTATTTGAAGGTGATGTGGTCAGCAGAAGCGATTATCTGCATCATGATTACGAAAAAACAGCAAAAGTAATCATGGATATATACAATTACGACAAAAGAAAATGGAAAGGATTGAAGAGGAAGTTATCGTAAATAACCCGCATGGTTTACATGCGCGTCCGGCGGCATTGCTTGTACAGATTGCTAACAAGTTTGACTCCAGGATTGTATTGGAAAAAGACGGTGAAACTGTTGACGGTAAATCAATAATTGCGATTTTAAGCCTGGGCGTTAACAGCGGCTCGGCGCTTAAGATAATTGTAGAAGGTGTAGATGCAAAAGAAGCATTTTCCCAGATAAAAGAATTTTTGGAGAAGCAAAGTGAATAAACTAAAAGGAATAGCGGCATCCGGCGGAGTGGGCATAGGTAAGGCGCTTGTGCTTGGCAAAGAAGAGCTTACCGCGCCAAAGACAAAAATATCTTACGAGGATATATCAAAGGAAATTTACCGCCTGGAAGAGGCTCTCATTGAAACCCGCAAAGAAATATCAAATTTGCAGAAAAAGATCCTTCACGATTTGGGTTTTGACCATGCTAAAGTATTTGAAGCTCATCTGCTTGTTTTGGAGGACAGGGTTCTTATTGAAGACATTATCCAGCAGATAAAAACAAAAAAAGTAAATGTGGAGTATGCTTTTTCGCAGAGTATAAAAAAATATATTGATACTTTGCTCAAACTTGAGGATGAGTATCTGCGGGAAAGGGTAATAGACATAGAAGATGTTTCAAGGAGAGTTTTGCGCAAGCTTCTTAAAAAGGAAGCGGTTAACCTTTCCGGCTTAAACGAAAAAGTAATCATTGTTGCCCACGATCTTTCACCGTCGCAGACAGCAAGCCTTCCCAAGGAAAATCTTTTGGGCTTTGTGACCGATGTCGGAGGAAGGACTTCGCATACAACAATAATTGCAAGAAGCCTGGGTATACCGGCAGTTGTAGGCCTGGAAGTGGCCACGATAAATATAAAATCCGGAGAAAAGCTTGTAGTTGACGGCTCGGAGGGAGTTGTTTTTATAAATCCTCCGGAAAAAATCGTAAAAGAATACCAGAAAAAGTTAACCAAGATAACCAAAGACTTAAAAACAATACATGTTTCAAAACTTAAAGCTACAACGCAGGATAAAAGAGAGGTTATAGTTTCGGCAAATATAGAGTTTCCCGAAGAGCTTTCGCTGGCGCACGAGTATGGAGCGGAAGGCGTCGGCCTTTACAGGACAGAATATATATTTTTAGGCAGGCGCGATCTTCCTTCAGAAGAGGAACAGTATAAAGCCTATCTTAATGTTGCAAGAAAAATGAAACCTTACTCGGTAATCGTACGGACAATTGATATAGGCGGCGATAAATTTCTTTCGCAGCCGCAGGTTCCTGTTGAGATGAGCCCGTTTTTAGGCTGGCGCGCTATAAGATTTTGCCTTGCCCGTCCGGATGTTTTTAAAACACAGTTAAGGGCGATACTTCGCGCATCCGTTGAGGGCAATATTAAAGTAATGTTTCCGATGATTTCCGGGGTAGGAGAGTTGCGGGATGCAAAAAAAGTATTGGAAGAATGCAAAAAAGAATTAAAGCATGAGAATGTTGCGTTTGATGAGAAAATTTCAATAGGCACAATGATTGAAGTGCCCTCAGCGGCATTAACCGCCGATACGCTTGCAAAAGAAAGTGATTTTTTCTCAATCGGCACAAATGATTTAATACAGTATTCCTTGGCTGTTGACAGGGCTAATGAAAAGGTGGCCTATCTTTATGAACCGGGGCATCCGGCGGTGCTTAAGCTGATTAAAAATGTAATTGATGTGGCGCATCAGAATAATATATGGGTGGGTATGTGCGGGGAAATGTCCGGAGAGCCGCTCTTTGCTTTTCTTACTTTGGGCTTAGAACTGGATGAGTTCAGCATGCCGCCTCCGCGCGTTCCGCGTATAAAAGAATTAATAAAGAATGTTAAATTTGAAGACGCAAAAGCAATCGCAGAGAAGGCAATAAAGCTTGCTACCGCAAAAGAAGTAGAAAAATGCATCCAGGACGAGCTAAAGAAAATATTGCAGGATAATTTTGACAGAATACTTTTGGTTTAAAAACATACTATGCGCATACTCATTTTAGCTGCCGGCTATGGTACAAGGTTATACCCGTTGACATTAAATTTACCGAAATCTTTGGTGCCTGTGTGCAACAAGCCGCTGCTGAATTTTCTTATAGAAAAAATTGATGTTTTAAAGGAAAAAATTCCGGTTAAAAGTATTGTTGTCGTATCTAACAATAAGTTCTACAAAGATTTTTTGAACTGGAAGAAGAAATACAAAATAGAAGTTGATATTGTAAATGACGGTTCAACCAGCCCGGATGATAGGTTGGGAGCCGTAAAAGATATGGATTTTGCCATATCCGGAAAACAGGACGACTGGCTTATCTTAGGCGGGGACAACCTGTTTGAGGATAATTTGAGCAGGTTTATTGAATTTGCGCACAAAAAAGAAAGCCCCTGTGTAGTGGTGTATGATGTCAAGGATAAAAAAAGCGCCTCCCGTTATGGCGTCGTTGAAACGGATGATAAGAAAAAAATAACAAAGCTTGAAGAAAAGCCTAAAAAGCCGTTTTCAACTCTCGTTGCAACGTGTATTTATTTTTTTCCGAAAAAATCCCTTAAATTTCTGGGCATGTTTTTAAAGACAGAAAAAAATACCGATGCAGCAGGAAAATATATAAAATGGCTTTCGGAGAAAACAGAGGTTTACGGTTACCAGCTTTCCGGAAGCTGGACGGATATAGGCCATATAGATTCCTTAATGGTGGCAGAAAGAGAATACAGGCAATTGAAGGAGAGTCAATGCGATTAGAGAAGGTAAGAAAGAAAATAGACAAAATAGATGCGCAGATAGTAAAGCTTCTCAATGAAAGAGCAGAGGAAGTCATTGAGGTCGGTAAAATAAAAACAGAAAATAAATTGAGCAATTATTCCGCAGACAGGGAAATGAATATATTAAGGCGCCTCAAAAAAATAAGCAGAGGGCCGCTTGCGTCTTTAGACCTTGAAAGCATTTTCAGAGAGGTGCTTTCCTCCTGCAGGGCCTTAAAATCGGTTCTAAAAGTAGCTTATCTGGGGCCGCAGGGCACATTTACGCATCTTGCAGCTATAAGAAATTTTGGGAAAAAAGCAGGATATATTTCTGCCGAAAGCATAAGCGATTGCTTTGATAAGGTAGAAAAAAATGAAGCCGATTACGCGGTTGTGCCCATAGAAAACTCAACAGAGGGGGTTATAAACTATACTCTTGATATGTTTGTTGACTCAGACCTTAAAATATGCTCAGAAGCAACTTTAAATATTTCTCATTATCTTTTGGCAGCAGGCAATATTGCTCTTAATAAAATAAAGAGAGTTTATTCAAACTCGCAGGTATTTCCTCAATGCCGTCTTTGGCTTAGCCAAAATCTTGCAGGGGCCGAGCTAATACCCACAGCCTCAACGGCCAAGGCAGCTATAACGGTAAAAAAGGATAAATCTGCTGCATGTATAGGAAACAAAATCCTTGCGGAAGTTTACGGACTTAAGATGATAGCGCAGTCAATTGAAGATTTATCATCAAACATTACGCGCTTTTTAATAATATCAAAATGTGACAGCGCGCCTTCCGGTAAAGACAAGACTTCAATATTGTTTTCCGTGAAAGACAGGGTGGGCGTTTTGCACGATGTTTTGTATAGTTTTAAAAAATATAATATTAATCTTACAAAAATAGAGTCGCGTCCGTCCAAGAAAAAACCATGGGAATATTATTTTTTTATTGATTTTGAGGGGCACAGGAATTCAGCGCACGTGGTAAAAGCGCTTAACCAGTTAAGGCGGCAGTGCGTTTTTGTGAAGATTCTCGGATCGTACCCTAAGGAAAGCTAAGCACTTCAAAAATTTTCCGTTATAAACGCTATTGTTACTTGCCAGCATACAAGAGGAACAAAATGATTTTCAAGAAAGGATTGGACAAAATTACGCCTTACGAACCAGGAAAACCCATTGAAGAGGTTAAAAGGGCGTTAGGCCTTAAAGAGGTTTATAAACTTGCCTCAAACGAAATTCCTTTTACTCCCGATTATATAAGGAAAGCAGTTTCCAAAGAGGTTAAAAATATAAACCGCTATCCGGAAGGCAGCTCTTTTTACTTAAGAAAAAACCTGGCTTTAAAACTAAAGGTGAAAGAATCTCAGCTTGTTTTCGGCAACGGTTCAGATGAGCTTATCACCCTTATTTTAAGGGCAACCATAGAAGATAACGATGAGGTAATAATAGGTTATCCGACATTCCTTGTTTACGAAATACAAGCGGCAGTCTGCGGAGCAAAAATAATAAAGGTGCCCCTTTACAATTTACGCTACGATTTGCGTTCTATGGCAAAAAGAGTAACCGGGAAAACAAAGATTATCTTTATAGCCAATCCCGATAATCCCACAGGAACATATGTAAACCAGGAAGAAGTTAGAAGCTTTCTTAAAAGCATACCAAAAAGCGTGCTTGTTGTTTTTGATGAGGCGTATTTTGAGTTTGCTCCTTCGGATTTTCCAAAAACTTTTGATTTTTTAAAGAAAAGAGGCAACATTGTAATAACGCGCACATTCTCAAAAGTTTATGGGTTGGCGGGCTTAAGGATAGGCTACGCAGTGACAACAGAAAAAATTGCAGGCGTGCTTAACAAAATAAGAGAGCCGTTTAACATAAACAGGTTTGCCCAGGTGGCAGCTCTCGCCGCCGTCAAAAATGATAAATTCATGAAAGCTACCCGGACCTATGTCCTTAGAGAAAAAGGATATTTATACCGCGAACTTAAAAGGCTGAATGTAACTTTTGGAAAAAGCGCCACTAATTTTGTGCTTATTGATTTTAAGAAAGACACTGGCAGGCTCAACAATTATCTTTTGAAAAAAGGTATAATAGTAAGGCCGCTTACAGGCTGGGGCCTTAAGAATTATTTTCGCGTTACAGCAGGGTTTCACAAAGAAAACGTAAAATTCATAAAATGTCTCGCAAGCTATCTTGATGGAGGATTAAAATGATTGTTGTTTTTAAAAAAGAGGCTACTCAGAAGGAAGTAGAGCACGTCATAGAGCGCATTGAAAAATTGGGCTTAAAAGCCCTTATTTCTCAGGGCACAGAAAGGACGATTATAGGCGTTATAGGACCGGAAGATCTTATAGGCGCGCAGCCGCTTGAAGTTTTTCCCGGAGTTGAAAAGGTAATGCCTGTGCTTGCGCCTTATAAACTGGTATCCAGGGAGTTTAAAAAAGAAAACAGCGTAATAAAAATAAAAGACGGCGTTGAAATAGGCGGAAAAAAACTTGTTGTAATTGCCGGTCCTTGCTCCATAGAATCGCGGGATTTGCTTCATGATATTGCATCTAAAGTGAAACAATCAGGAGCTTTAGTGCTTCGCGGCGGAGCGTTTAAACCGCGCACATCACCTTATGCGTTTCAAGGGCTCGGCGAGGAAGGGCTTAAAATCCTTAAAGACGTATCAGAAGAGTTTGATATACCAACCATAACAGAGGTAATGGATAGCAAAGATGTTGGGCTTGTTGCGCGTTATACGGACATATTGCAGATAGGCGCACGGAATATGCAGAATTTTAATCTGCTTAAAGAAGTCGGCCAGATAAGAAAACCGGTTCTTTTAAAAAGGGGTTTAAGCGCGACTATAAAAGAACTTTTAATGAGCGCTGAATATATAATGGCGGGAGGAAACTTTAATATTATTTTATGCGAAAGAGGGATACGGACTTTTGAAGATTTTACGCGTAATACTCTTGACCTCTCAGCGGTTCCTTCGGTCAAGCAGCTTTCGCATCTTCCTATATTGGTGGATCCGTCTCATGCAACAGGGAAATGGGGTTTGGTCGCGCCACTAAGCAAGGCGGCGATAGCTTCAGGAGCGGATGGGCTTATTATAGAAGTGCATCCGAAGCCGGAAGAAGCCTTAAGCGACGGGCCGCAGCAATTACTTCCGGAAAATTTCAACCAACTTATGAAAGAACTGGATTCAATTGCATCAGCCTGCGGCAGAGAAATTTAGGCTTATGAAATCAACAAAGAAAATCGTAATTTTAGGCGTAGGGTTTATGGGGGGGTCTCTCGCGCTTGCTATAAAAAAGAACTTTCCTTCCGTTTCTGTTACCGGTTATGCACGAAGCAGTTCTTCATACAAAAAACTTTCAAAGCTAAATATTGTAGACAAAGTTGAAGCAGATTTAGGTAAAGCTGTTTGCGGCAGCGATATCGTAATTTGCGCCGCGCCAATATACTCAATAATTGATTATTTTAAAAAGATCGCGCCTTTTCTTAAAAAGGAAGCAATCGTTATTGATTTAGGCTCTACAAAAGAACTTATTGGGAAAAAAGCATTACAGTATTTGCCAAAAAATACTTATTTTGTCGGGTGTCACCCTCTTTGCGGAAGCGATAAGAGCGGAGCTAGGTTTTCAACGCCTAATCTCTATAGGGGCGCGCTTTGCCTTGTGTCTAATTGCGCGGATAAAATAGCACTGCATAAAATAGAAATTTTCTGGAAGGCTCTAGGCTCAAGAGTTATTTTGGTGGATCCGAAAACGCATGATAAAATCCTTTCATCAGTGTCGCATCTCGTGCATGTTGTTTCTTTCTCTCTTACGGAATTTGT
>JAQTUC010000096.1 GCA_028710385.1 Candidatus Omnitrophota bacterium | reverse complement strand
CCGGAGCTACCGAAATTAAAGTTAAACTTTCAGACGGAAGGGAATTTGACGCTCAGGTTATTGGGAGCGATAAAAGAAGCGATTTGGCAGTTATAAAAATAAACGCAGCTAATCTTTCTTCGGCTAAGCTGGGGAATTCCGACAGCCTTAAAACAGGCCAGTGGGTTGTTGCGCTGGGTAATCCTTTTGGTTTTGCCATAGATAACCCTGAGCCGACCGTTACAACGGGAGTGGTTAGCGCTTTGCACAGGTATGTTCCTGCCTTAGGCAGGCGCGGAAGAACTTACGATGAACTTATACAAACAGATGCAGCCATAAATCCGGGAAACAGCGGCGGACCTCTGGTTAATCTTAATTCCGAAGTAATCGGCATTAATACGGCAATAATTTCTCTTTCCGGAGGATACCAGGGTATGGGGTTTGCCATACCTGTAAATAAAGTAAAGAGAATTTTGCCTAAGCTGATGAAAGGGGAAAAAATCGCCTATGGCTGGCTTGGTTTAAGCATACAGGATTTACATGAAGAACTGCGCGATTATTTCGGATTAAAAGAAACAGCAGGGATAATAGTTGTAAAAGTTTACAGCAATTCCCCGGCATCTTCCTCCGGAGTAAAAGAAGGAGACCTTATACTGGCTTTTAACGGCCAGCCGGTTAAAGCGGCAAGAGATCTTATCAGTATGGTCTCGGCATATGAAATAGGCGCAGAATTGCCGCTTAAGATTTTACGCGAAGGGAAAGAGATTAATCTTAATATTAAAGTCGGGCAGAGCCCTAAAGAGGTTGCTGTATCAGAAGAGGAGCCAAAAGATGAGCAGCGCCAAACATTCAGAGGACTTGAGGTGGATGATTTAAATCCGGGCTACCGCCAGAGGTTTAAGATAAAAGAAAATTCAGGGGTTATTGTCACTTATATTGTTGAAAATTCCCCGGCTGACAAGAGCAACCTAATAGTCGGCGATGTGATTACAAAAGTTAACAGCAAAGGGATAAAGAATAAAGAAGATTTTATAGCCGTCACCTCCAAAGTAAAGACAAGTTGGCTTCTTAAAACAAGCAGGGGTTTTACGGTTATCAAGGAAAAATAAATTGGAAGGTTTAAGCCGAGCCCTTAATTATTCCTTTCTTCTTTTAAAATACAGGCCGAGATCCAGGCAGGAAATTATCGAGCGTTTAAAAAGAAAAAAATACCCTGCCTCTGTCATAGAAAAAGTTATAACGAGCCTGGAAGAAAACAATTATATAAACGACAAAGAATTTGTGCGTTTATATATTGCCTCTTGCCTTTCCCGCGGTTGGGGCAGGAGGAGAATAGACTATGCTTTAAAAAAATTAGGCATAGCCGAGGATGCAAGAGAAAATGCTTCTTTTGATAAGCAGGCTTTTTACGAAAGGTTGAAAGAGCTTGTTGAAAAGAAAATTTCAAATAAAAAGAGAGACAAAAAAACTTATCAAAAGATCGTAAGAAACTTAGCGGCAAAAGGATTTAGCTATGAAGATATAACCCGGGCGCTTGAAGAAGCAGATTTTACTCGCCACAACAATGAAGCAATATAGGCGGGTTCGCCCCGGGCGGAAAAGGCCCGGATTTTTGGAGTAACAGTTTAAAAATGCTTACAAACGAATTAAGAAAAAAATATCTGGAATTTTTCAGGAAGAAAAATCACAAAATTTTTCCATCAGACAGCCTTATTCCTGATGACCCCAGCGTTCTTTTTACATCAGCAGGGATGAATCAGTTTAAAGCCTATTTTCTGGGAGAGAAAAAGGACGTTAAGCGCGCTACTTCCGCCCAAAAGTGCCTGCGTACAGGCGATATTGAAGAAGTCGGGCGCACTGCGTATCATCACACTTTTTTTGAAATGCTTGGTAATTTTTCTTTCGGAGATTATTTTAAAAAAGAAGCCATAGAATTCGCCTGGGAATTTATCACGAAAGAGCTTAACCTTAAAAAAGAAATACTCTGGGTTTCGGTTTATAACGATGATGAGGAAGCGTATGGAATCTGGAAAAACCAAATACAGATAGACGAAAAGAAAATTGTGCGTTTAGGCGAAGACAAAAATTTCTGGCCCGCTTCCGCTCCCTCAAAAGGTCCGGACGGCCCCTGCGGCCCGTGTTCTGAAATATTCTTTGATAATGGAAAACATGTCGGCTGCCAAAAGCCAAATTGCAGCCCTGCCTGCGATTGCGGCAGGTTCGTTGAATTCTGGAATCTTGTTTTTACGCAATTTAACAGGGCGGGTGAGAATAAATTAGAGCCGCTCCCGCAGAAAAATATAGATACGGGAATGGGGCTTGAAAGAATGGCCTCAATTTTACAGGGCAAGTCATCTAATTTTGAAATAGATATATTGCAGCCCGCGGTTAACTCAGTGGTTGAAAGGCTTAAGGTTGATTTAAACCCGAAAACAAAAAGCCTTATAAACGCTATAGTTGACCACAGCCGCGCAGCCACATTTTCCATAGCTGACGGAGTATATCCTTCAAACGAAGACAGGGGTTATGTGGTTAGAAAAATCATAAGAAAAGCGCTGTATCATGCGCACACCCTTGGGTATAAAGAGATATTCCTTTACACAATAGTTGATTTATACGCCGAGCTTATGCAGGAGCCTTATCCTGAAGTAACAGCCAAAAAAGATGTTATTTCAAAAGTAATAAGGGCCGAGGAAGAAAAATTTATTTCAACGTTAAACGACGCTAAAACCCAGTTCTTCTCAATCAGCGAAAATCTTAAAAAACAGAAAAAAGACACCATACCCGCAGCTGATCTTTTCAGGCTGTATGACACCTACGGGCTTCCACTTGAGCTTAGCCGCGATATGGCAAAGGAAATTTCCTTAAAGGTTGATGAGAATGGCTTTGGGAAATTTATGCTTGAGCAAAGAGAGCGTTCAAGAAAGCAAAGCATGTTTGATGAAAATATTTTTAAAACCGAAGCAGTAAGGTTTGAAGAAAAAAGCGAATTCCTCGGTTACAGCGTAAATGCCCTGGATGCAGATATACTGCAGCTTGTGAGGGTAAAAGAAAATTCAGGTTATGAATTAGGAAGCGAAAAGCTTGAGGCAGGCGAAGAAGGAGTAATTGTCCTTAATAAAACCTGCTTTTATGCAGAAAGCGGCGGGCAGTTAACAGATAAAGGCTTAATTGCAACCAAAAGCGGAGAATTCCTGGTTGAAAAAGTTTTTAAAGTGCAGGATGCAATACTTCATAAGGGTAAAGTAATAAAAGGCGTAATTTTAAAGGGCAAAGCGCATTTAGTTATAGATGAAAAAAGAAGGCAATCGCTTAAAAGAGCGCATACGGCAACGCATCTTCTGCAGGCTGCCTTGAGAGGGATTTTAGGCGCTCATGTTGCGCAACAGGGCTCTTTGGTTGATGAAGACAGGTTTCGTTTTGATTTTACGCATTTTAAGGCGCTTTCCGGAGAGGAAATTGAAAGGCTTGAAGATTGCGTAAATGAATATATACTAAATGCAGATAAGGTAATTAAAGAAGAACTTTCTTATGATGAGGCCAAAGCTACCGGCGCCCTTGCTTTTTTTAAGGATAAATACAAGGACAAAGTAAGGGTTGTTTCAATCGGTGATTATTCCAAGGAATTCTGCGGCGGCACTCATCTTGATGTAACTTCTGAAATCGGGGTATTTTTTATTGTAAGCGAATCTTCAATAAGCAGCGGCATCAGGAGAATAGAGGCAGTTGTGGGAGAAAAAGCATATACAAGGATAAAAAGTACGCAAAAGGCTCTTATTGAAGCGGCAGCTATGCTTAAATGCCAGACGCAGGAAGTGCCGGCTGCGATAAAACAGCTGCAGGATGAAGTCCGCGCCTTGAATGAAGAAGTAAAACAGAGCAATAAGGAAAAAATTTCCTCAAAAATAGATGATATTGTCAAGGCGAAAAAAGAAATAAGCGGTTTTGTTTTTCTAACGCACAGTTTTAAAAACATTGAACCTTCTGATCTGGTTTTTATATCCGATGGAATAAAAAAACGGCTTGGTTCTGTTTTTGTTTTCCTGGTATCAGAATCATCCGGAAAGAATATATTCATCTGCTCAACCACAGATGATTACGCAAAGAAAAAGGCTGAAGCAAATAAATTTGTATCTTTTTTTAAGGAAGAGCTTTCGCTTAAAGGTGGAGGAAAGCCCACCCTTGTCCAGGGAGTCGTAGCAGGTTTTTCAGAAGATTTACTTTTAAAGGTTGAAAATTGTTTCGTTAAATTTTTACAAAAATGAGAGTAGTAAGAAACATAGAGAGCCTTCAGAAAGCGCTTCTCAAAAAGAGAAACCGTAAAAACAGCATAGCTGAAAAGGTTTCAAAAGTCTTAAAAGACATTTCTGAGCGCGGAGATGACGCTCTTTTGGAATATACAAAGAAATTTGATAAAGTAAAACTTCTGCCTAAGCAGTTAAGGGTAACCGAGGGTGAAATAAGCGCCGCCTTTAACGAATTGGATTCTTCCATAATTTCTTCTTTTAAGCTGGCCATAGATAATGTTACCAAGTTTTATAAAAAAGAAGCTCCCCAGTATATTAAAAGAATAAAAGAAGCGAACGGAAAAATTCTTATTAACCGTTATGTTCCTCTGGAAAGAGTAGGCGTTTATGTTCCGGCAGGAACGGCCCCTCTTATATCAACTGTTTATATGTCGGTTATACCTGCAATTGTAGCTGGTGTAAAAGAAATAGTTTTGACTACACCGCCAAGAAAGGATAAAAGCGTAAATCCGTTTATACTCGCTGTCGCCTCGCTTTTAAAAATAAAAGAAATTTACCGCGTAGGCGGAGCGCAGGCAATAGCTGCAATGAGTTTCGGCACAAAAACCATAAAAAGGGTTGATAAAATAGTGGGGCCGGGAAATGAGTTTGTCACTGAAGCAAAGCGGCAGGTTTTTGGCAGTGTTGATATAGATATGCTTGCCGGACCGTCTGAAGTTGTAATAGTTGCTTCCCGCGGAGCAAACATTGATTATATAGTGGCTGACTTAGAAGCGCAGACTGAGCATCATAACGGTATGGGCATAGTAGTCACAAATTCCGCAAAAATTATAAAAGAATTAAGGAAGAAAAAAATAAAAGGCTTTGCGCTTCGGGTTCAATATCTTGAAGAATCGTGCGATGTTGTAAATAAGATTGCGCCTGAGCATTTGGAGATATTCACAAAAAAGCCTTCAAAGATACTTAGAAAAATAAAAAATGCCGGAGCGATATTCTTAGGCGAAAACACGCCTACTGCCCTTGGCGATTATACGGCAGGGCCAAGCCATGTGCTTCCCACCGCAGGGAGCGCGCGCTTTTTCTCATCCCTTTCCACAAAAGAATTTTTAAAAGAAATACACATAATAAGCTATACCAAAAAGGCCCTGCAGGAAGAAGCAGCTGTTTTGGAAAAAATCGCTTCTCTGGAAGGGATGCAAAAACATATAGAAAGCGTTAAAAAAAGGCTGGTCGGTTAAAAATGTTCAGAGTGTAAAATGAAAAAAAGATCAATCGGAGTATCTATATTCGGCTGGTGGTATGCAATTGCAGGAGGATTTGGTATTTTAAGTTTTCCCATGCTGCTTTTAATGAGGGTTGCCGCAAATATGTTTTCGCATCACGACGCGTTTTTTATGAAGCAGTTTACGGGCAATTTCTACGTGCTTTATGAATTTATAATGAGCGGCGCTACTCTCGCAGCCGGCATAGGCCTTCTTTGCCT
>JAQTUC010000095.1 GCA_028710385.1 Candidatus Omnitrophota bacterium | reverse complement strand
TTCCAGAGAGACCAGATAATCTTCGTCAACTTTAACCACATAACCTCTTATATCAAGCGTGTTCTTTTTTAAATTCATGCTGCTAAACCAGATATTTTTTGGAAGAGAAGAAAAAACATCTTCGAAAATATCCGGTATTTGATTTTTGGGCGTGAGCATTTTCTCAAATTCGTTCCTGTCGTTCTCAAGGCTTTTTATATCCTGTTTTATTTTGCTAAGAATGATATACTTTTCTCTCCATTTCGCCCATTTAATATCTTCATATTTATAAACGCTTGCCCTTACCCCTATTAATACGCCTATACACACAAGCACAACCAGCAACAAAAATATCCCTACACTGATATAATAAGAAACGTTTTTTAATAGGGCGTTTTCTTTCTTCTTTTCCTTTGGGCTTAAATTTATATAGATTTTATCCATAATACCTTACAACACTATGCCGCTGCTTACCGAAAACGTGTTCTTGATGGCATTAAATTGTTCAGCGGTAAAAACAGATTTCAAGTTAAGTAAATTGTCCAAAAACAACACTTCGCATTCAAGGTATTCTTTAAACAAAGCTTCAATGCCGCTTATTGAGGACAGTCCTCCGGTTAAAAAGACTTTTTCTATGCGCTCGCCTTTGTTTACTTCAAAATAATCAAAAGAGCTTTTGACTTCCCTGCAGAGCGCGGCGATATTATCCTGGGAAAGCTCAAGCATTTCTCTGTGATTTTCCGGAGACGAAACCCATTTGTCTATTGACTGCGCAGGTATATTTTTCACGTGCGAAATAACGCTTAATATATCTTTCGTGCCAAAGGTAAGATCCCTGGTCATAAAAGGGATTCCGCCCCTTATGACGGTAAGCGTAGAGAATGCGTAACCTATGTCAAGTATGCTTGTATTGATTTTCTTTTCTTCCTTGTAATAATTTAAAAAAACATTAACCAGGCATATGCTGTCCAGGCTTATATCCAGAATTTCTTTTTTCTCTTTCTCAAAAATATCTATGGTTGAGTTTATAAGTTCTTTCTTGGCGACAGCCAAAAGCAGGGATAAATCAGATGGGTTTTCTTCAAGGACGGCAAAATCAAAAAAAACTTCTTCCGGAGAAAAAGGGATATGCTTGTTTAATTCGTAGAAAAGCGTTTGTTTTATTTTCTTTTTGTCAACTTTTGGAAAATTGAAATACCGAACGAGGGTTGAATGATCTTTGACTGACAGCTTTACTTTATTCGTTGAAATATTTTTTTCCTGCCATATCTGTTTCAAGGTAGCGGGCAATTCTTTTCTTTCTTTTATGAAATAATCAGTAACGCGGCCAGCCCGGACTATTACTCCCTTTACGTAATAGCTCCCGAGATTAATGCCGACAAAATCCTGTGTTTCTTTACCGAAAAAATTATTGAACAGCTGGGTCGGTTTCACCCGCCGGTCCTCCTTCTTTCTGCCTTACTATTCCGGTTTCATCCAGGTAAAAGTATTTTGTGCCGGTTTTACCCATGGCCTTGGGGCTGACAAGGACGCGGAAATTATCCTCATCAACATACTCATACTGGTATACGTAACCGGATTTTGAAGTATCAAGAAAATCGTTGCTTATATAAGGCGGAACAGACCTCGGGGACATAAGGTCTTCCAGGCTTTGTGGGTATTTGTAACCATTATTCATATAATACTCCTGTATGGCTTTTCCCAGAGATGTAAGGTTGCTTACTGCGGCAATTTCATTTGAGTTAATTCTTGTGCGAAGTATGTTTGGCACAACCAAAACAGCAAGTATCAAAAGTATAGCCAAGGCAACTACGATTTCAATAAGCGTAAAAGCTTTTAGAAAGCGCTTTTTAAGCGATGCCGGCATATCTGAAACAAATTTTTCTTTATGCATTATCATCTATTCGCGGATGCTAAAACCACAATTGCTAAAAATCAGGCAATTGCTTTCCTTGTTATTAAATAAAAACTCTTAGAAATATATTATTATGCGGGGGTTGATTTGTCAATTTATCTCTTTGAAAATGAGGAAGTTTGAAGGAATAAAAAAAGAGGGGCGATTTTCACCGCCCCTCTTTTGTATGCGATTGAAAAATTTACTGTATAGTAGGCAAAGCCTGGCATGCGTCGTGGTTAGCGATAGCTCCACCTGCCGCCTGAACTCTGATAACTCCGTCTTCAGTTACGCAGAATGAACGCACACCTGTCTGGTTTGCTGTTACAGGAACAGCCGTAACTGTAAAACTATTAGCATCCGGGGTGCCGGCATCGGCAAATACATAGCCCTGTTTTCCGGTGGCATCATCAACCGCTGCATCAATATATGGCGGTGTTGCCGCTATCATCAAAGCAAGCGTGCCGTAAGTCGTGTTAGCGCTTCTGTAGCTCTGTTCAGAAGCAGAAATTGTGCCAAGTGTTGCCTGAGCCGCGCTCTCATTGGCGTTTAAACGTGAACGTAAAAGGTTAGGAATTGAAATAGCTGCTAAAAGAGCAATGATAGCAACTACTATCATGATTTCTACAAGAGTAAAACCTTTTCTCTTCATCTTACACCTCCGTTTTTTAACAAATCAAAGCTCTTTTTAACTTCTAACACCTCCTTTTCAAGAGCTTTGCCCAGTAAAATAATTATAAAGAAATGTTACTGATTAAAAGCTAAACAAAAGGTTAAAGTCAGGGAAATAAGGAAAAATGGGCTGATTAGATAGTTAGAAGACTAGCCTTAAAAGGTCGGTATGAAGTGATATTTATATAATTATAATATAAAATAAAAACCCTTAAAATAAGGCTTTTTTTGCCCAATACACCCTGTTTATTTTAAAGAGCGCTATTTCTATTTAAAATATACCATATACCTTTGGCATTGTCAATCCGTGTAACCCCCCGAAAATATTGGAGTTTTTGCTGATGTCTGCAGCCAGGTCAATCCTGGGTAGAAAAACAAGATAAGTATCGTTATTTGGCAAGATATTGGGTTATCTGGATAATTGGCAGGAACAAAGAAACAACTATGCCGCCGACAACAACGCCCAAAAACACTATAATCAAAGGCTCAATCAGGCTTGAAAGCCCGGCAACCATAGCATCGGTCTGCTCTTCATAAAACTGCGCTACCTTTGAAAGCATCTCCTCAAGCCGGCCGCTGCGTTCGCCTATTGCAACCATCCTGACAACCATCGGAGGGAAAATCCCGGTTTCTTCAAGCGGAGTTGATATGGTTTGGCCTTCCTGAATGATTTTTTTTGATTTCATTACTGCTTCTTCAATGATTTTATTACCGGAAGTTTTTCCTACTATTTCAAGGCATTTTATTATAGGCACGCCGCTCTTAATCAAGGTTGAAAATGTTCTTGCGAATCTGGCTATGGCAATCTTTTTTATCAAATCGCCTAATACCGGAAGCTTAAGAAGCGCTTTGTGGTAATTCTTTTTACCCTTATCCGTGTTTATGTATCTTAAAAATAAAAATATGCTCACCCCCAGGAAGACAAGAATAATCAGCATGTTTTCTTTCTTGCTCAAAAATCCGGAAATGTTTATAAGTATCTGAGTAGGCAAAGGAAGCTTCGCTCCAAGGCTGTCAAAGATGTTTTTAAAGGTCGGAATTACGCGTAGCATAAGAAACGCCGTTATGGCTATTGCCATAAGCACAATAATTATCGGGTAATACATTGAGGAAACTATCTTTTTCTTAAGGGCGCTGCTTTTTTCAAGATAAACAGATACCCTGTCCAGGATTGAAGGAAGATTACCGCTTACTTCTCCCGCCTCAACCATGCTTATGTATATTTCAGGAAATATTTTCGGATGCTTGCTAAAAGCGCTGGAAAGAGATGCTCCCTCGCGCACATCTTTTAATATGAGCGCCAAAGCTTCCTTAAAAACATTGCTTTCTACCTGGCTGCGCAGTATCTCAAGGCACTCAACCACGGGAATACCGCTTTCAATCAGAGTTGTAAATTGCCGGGAAAAAACAACAAGATCATCGCTTTTAACCCCTCCCCTGGCTGCGGATTTTGGTTTCCTCTTTGCTTCAGAGACAGAAAAAATAATGTAACCTTCCTTTTGAAGGTATTCAATAAGTTTTTCCTTTGACTCCGCCTCAACAAAGCCCTTTACGGTTTTGCCTTCTCTATTTTTTACAGTATAAGAAAATGTTAACATAGTTTCATTCTGTCGTGGCCCTTAAAACTTCCTCTATTGAAGTCGTGCCGGAAACACAATGCACAAAACCATTTTCCCTTAAAGGCTTGTAGCCTCTGTTTTGTTTTGCATATTCTATGATTTCATCTTCGGAGCTGCGCTTTATAATCATTTCTTTTATTTTATCATCCAAAAGGAGAACTTCCAGTATCGCAATCCTTCCTCTGTAGCCGGTATTGCTGCAATACGAACAGCTCTTCGGCCGGAAAAATTTTCTTGCCTTGGTTTCAATTTTCATGTTCTGCAAAACCGCTTCCTCCTCTTCATACTCTTCCTTGCATTTAGGGCAGAGCTTACGGACAAGCCTTTGCGCAGTTGAACAGACAATTGAAGAAGCAAGAAGAAAGGGCTCAATGCCCATATCCACAAGCCTTGTTATGGCTCCGACTGCAGTGTTTGTATGAAGGGTAGAAAGAATAAGCTCCCCCGTTAAAGAAGCTTTTATGGCTATATCCGCTGTTTCGCTGTCCCTTATTTCGCCAACCATTATTATGTCGGGCGACTGCCGAAGCACCGAACGCAGCCCATTTGCAAAAGTAAGGCCTATTTCGGTATTTACATGGATTTGCGTAATGCCCTCTATCTGATATTCTATGGGGTCTTCTATGGTGATTATGCTTTTCTCCGGAACATTGGTCTGGTTTATTATTGAATAAAGCGTGGTTGATTTTCCGCTTCCAGTAGGGCCCGTTACGACAATCATTCCGAAAGGCGCTTTGGTTGCCTCTTCAAATAATTTGAGAGGCTCGTCTGAAAAACCAAGCGCGCGGAGGCCTGTTGATAAATTTTCTTTATCCAGCACCCTTAAAACAAATTTCTCTCCGAAATGCGTAGGCAAACTTGATACCCTGAAATCTATTTCTCTGTTTTCAAATTTAACCTTAAAACGGCCGTCCTGGGGAAGGCGCGACTCTGTTATATCCAGGGAAGAAATTATCTTAAGACGGGCTATTACTGCCTGCTGGTTTTTCTTGGGGAAGTTAAATTCTTCATGTAGCGCGCCGTCTATCCTGTATTTTATTACCAGCCTGTCCTGGTAAGGCTCAACGTGTATGTCAGAAGCGCGTTTTTTTAAAGCGTTGTAAATGAACAAATCAACCGCACGGACAATCGGAGGCCTGGCGCTTTCATCAATCAAGTTTTCAAGCGAATCCTTGGACTCAAAAATTTCCCCGACTTCAAAGTAAGAATCTTCATCAAGAAATTTGGCCGTATCTTCTGTTTTATACAGTATATTAAGCGCCTTAACAATATCTTCTTCCATTGAAAGCACAAGGTCCACTCTTTCCGCTCCGGTTATTATTTTGATATCGTCGTAGTTAAGGACATTTAAAGGGTTGCTTGTTGCAATGGTTAAGGCGTTGCCGATTCTGCATACAGGAAAAACCTTGTACCTGAAAGCTATATCCTGGGGAAGCAAATCTTTATTTTTATAAGGCACTTTGTATTTTTTTAAATCCAGAAACGGTATTTTAAATTCTTTGGAAAAAATCAAAAGCAGCTCTTCTTCTGTTACAAGATGATTATCAATAAGCAGGTGTCTAAAAACATCATAGTTGGAAGACTCCTCTATAGATCGGAAGAG
>JAQTUC010000094.1 GCA_028710385.1 Candidatus Omnitrophota bacterium | reverse complement strand
AGATAAAATCACCATAAAAATGCTGCTTAATCACAGGGCCGGAGTTTTTGATATAGATAATGATGCGGTGCCGGATAAGGCCGCCTGCGATTATGCCGGGAAAAATTACGTTCTTTATACAGAGTCTATCGCGCCGGAGCACACTTTTACTTTTGATGAGCTTTTAGGCGTTATTTCAGGCTGCGGGATTAGTTTTTTCTCCCCGGATACCGATTATCATTACAGCGATACCGGATATTCTTTGCTTGGTAAGATAATAGAGAGGGTTTCCGGAAAAAGATATCATGAGTTCGTGCGCGAAAATTTTCTTATACCAAATTCTTTAAATCAGACCAGCCTTCCTTATCTTGGCGATGACACAACTCTTCCTAAGCCCTATGAAACAGGTTATGCTTATGACGGAGAAAAGTCATATGATGTAACCGAAGATAACATGTCTGTGCATGTTGCCGAAGGAAACGTAATAACAACCGCGGCAGACCTGGCTAATTGGATAAGGAAACTGATAAGAGGAGAGGCTGGCTTATCTGCCGAAACAGTGAATTTAATGACTGCTGAAATTCATAAACCAAACACAAATTACGGCCTTGGGGTCTCGGCAGTTCCGGGTTTAGGTTACGGGCATGAAGGCGGCACAAACGGTTATTTGACGGTTGCGCGTTATGACCCAAAACAGGACGTTACAGTTGTTATTTCATCTCCGGCAATTAACTGGAAAGATTATGTTACCCAGATGCACGCGCTATATGGCATAGGCCGCAGCGCAAAAAACATCCTTGGGTATTCAACCGAAGATAAATTCTAAGATATAAAAATAATTCTTCCTGGCTCTTTCCCGCCCGGTAATTTTAATGCCAAAAAATTCTTTCCTGTATTACATTTTCTTTACCTTGTTAAAACGGCAGCAATCACCCGGTATCTTAAATTTGTTTGCCAAATAACAATTGAGAGTTATAATCACATTTTAAGAGGGGGTGATGCTTAAAATAAAGAATACCGTAAGCCGTCAGGATAGGTTTTTAAAATGTCCGCATAAAAAAGGGGCGTGGTTAAAATGGAAAAAATAGTTTTGAAAATTAAATCGTGGTTAATCTTAACTCTTTGTTTTATTTTTATGCTGCCGACAACAAATATTTTTGCGCAGCATCACGGCGGCGGCGGGCATCGCGGCGGCGGGCATCGCGGCAGCGGTTGGCAGAATTGGGGCTATCATCACCCGCGCGGCTATCATTGGTATAATAACAGCTGGTGGTTAGGAGATGCCATTATAGGAAGCCTTGTTATAGGCGCTACATTATCTTCACTTCCGCCAAGATATAGGATTGTATATGTAGGCCGTACACCTTATTATTATGACGGAGCGTATTATTACCGTCCGTATGGCGCAGGCTATATAGTTGTTGAAGACCCTACAATTGCCCCTGTTGTGGTGCAGCAGCCTGTGGTAGTTCAGCAAACACCTGTTGTCACCACAAACATACAACCGCAGGGTTATCCCAGCGATGTTGTAACTGTAAACGTGCCTAAAACAGGCGGAGGGTACACTCAGGTTCAATTAACCAAATGCACCGGAGGATATCTGGGGCCCCAGGGAGAATTTTATTCGGGCAATCCCACAGTTGAACAACTGAAAGTTTTATACGGGCAATAATATTTTAGTGCTAAACTTAGAATCTAAAACTGCATATCTGTTTTGGGCGTAAGCGGATATGCAGTTTTTGTTTTTGCCTGATTGTGATAAAGTAAATGAGCGGCTTTGATCAGCGAATTAAACTAAAGTCCTTGAAAGGCAAAATTTATTGGATTATAATATTGCCCTGATTGTAACTAGGAGATTATTGAATCAGCTTGCCGGCAGGTATAATCTGGTTTAAATAAAATATAAAATTTGTTACTTTGTTGCAGAAAATGGCTATTTCAAAAAAGATAATAAAAAAGAAACTTATATTACCTGTTTTTTTTACAGTTATTCTTAGTTTTTTATTGTTAAATCTTTTTGCAAGCCTAAAGAAGAGGTAATCCGCGTAGGGTATTTTCCAAACATAACTCATTCCCAGGCAATAATCGGTATAGCCAACGGCGCATTTCAAAAAGCTCTCGGAGAGAATACCAAAATAGAAGTAAAAGTTTTTAATGCCGGGCCCTCTGTTATTGAGGCAATGTTTGCGCAAGCGCTTGACCTGGCATATATAGGGCCAAACCCCGCTATTAATGGCTATGTCAAATCTGACGGGCAAGCCTTAAATATTGTCGCAGGCGCTACCAGCGGCGGAGCGGCGCTTGTTGTGTTAGAGGATTCAGGCATTTCTAAGGCAGGCGATTTCCATCATAGAAAAATAGCCTCTCCGCAATTAGGCAATACCCAGGACGTAAGCCTCAGGTATTGGCTGAAAAATAACGGGCTTTTACTGAAAGAAAACGGCGGAGACGTAAGCGTTGTGCCGGTCGCAAATCCCGATCAGTTGACTTTGTTTAAGAAAAAAGAGATTGCTGGCGCCTGGACCGTTGAGCCATGGGTCAGCCGTCTTATCCACGAAGGCGGCGGGCGGCTATTCCTTGAAGAATCTTCACTCTGGCCGGGAAAAAAATTTGTTACCGCAAACATAATCGTCAGAAAAAAATTTCTTAAAGAACATCCCGATCTGGTAAAAAAATGGATTTTAGCGCACGTTGATTTAACTGCCTGGATTAATGATAATCCGGAAGAGGCAAAAAATATCCTGAATCAGGAGATAAAAAAATTAACCGGCCAGGCGTTACCAAAGGAAATTTTAAATGACGCATTTTCCAGGCTGGAAATTACTTATGACCCGATTAAAGAGTCCCTGTTTACCTCCGCAAAAATGGCATACGAGCAGGGATTTTTAGGCAAGAACATGCCGGATTTATCGGGCATATATGACCTGACAATTCTGAATGAGGTTTTAAGGGATAAAAAGCTTACGGAAATTAATTGAATCATGCCCATTCTTAAAGTTGACATTAAATCAAAATCTTTTCTGGTAGACCGCGTTAATCTTGTTGTTCTGGAGAATATAAATTTCCAGATTGAGAAGGGTGAGTTTCTGTGCGTTATCGGGCCTTCCGGTTGCGGCAAAACCACGCTTTTAAATATTATAGCCGGGCTGGATCTTTCATATGAAGGATATGTTTTGCACCAGGAACAGTTAATAAAGGGAAGCGATGCGCACAGGCTGCTTATTTTTCAGGAAATGGGTTTATTTCCCTGGCTGACAGTTAAAGAAAATATTGAGTTTGGTTTAAAGCTGAAAAGAATGGATAAAAAAGAAATAGAGAATATTTCTTCAAAATATCTGGAAATGGTTAACCTGGCGAAGTTTAAAAACAGCTTTATACACGAATTGTCCGGCGGCATGAAACAGAGAGTTGCCCTGGCGCGCGCGCTTGCAATGAACCCGGATATTCTTTTAATGGACGAGCCTTTTTCTTCGCTTGATGCGCAGGCAAGGGATATATTGCATTCCGAACTGCAGAAAATCTGGGCAGTTACCAAAAAAACAATTATATTTATAACGCATAACGTAAGAGAGGCAGTATGCCTGGGAGACAGAATATTGGTGCTGTCTTCTGCCCCGGGTGCGCGCGTAAAAGCAACTTTTTCGGTCAATCTGCCCAGGCCAAGGCAGATTGAAAGTGATGGCGTGATTGAAAATGTAAAGCTGATAAAAAAAGTGTTGGACTCGGAAATTGAAAAATATTATGGCATGCAATTTAATAAATAAAAAAATAACGAAACAGCTTATACTATACTTTATCCTGCTGGCCTTGTGGCAGATATTGGTATCGCTGAAAATATGGCCGCAGTATCTTCTGCCTTCTCCGGCAAAAGTGTGCGCAACCCTGGCGGAAGGATTTAAGAACCATACCTTTTTAATAGGGATTATGATAAGTTTCAAGCGTTTATTGATAGGTTTTGGAATTTCCATATTTTGCGGCGCGGCCCTAGGCGTGTTTTTGCTTAAGTATAAAATAATTGACGAAGCCCTAAGCGGCCTGATTCTCGGCCTTCAAACGCTTCCAAGTATCTGCTGGTTTCCGCTGGCTATAATCTGGTTTAATTTAAGCGAATGGGCTATTATTTTTGTAATTATTGCGGGCTCGTTATTTTCCATAACCATGGCTACAAGCACAGCATTTAAAAATGTACCGCCTATATATATAAAAGCCGGCAGGAATATGGGCGCAAGAGGCGTAACGCTTTTAAGAAAAGTTATTATACCTGCCGCAATTCCTTCGCTGTTAATAGGTTTAAGGCAAAGCTGGTCGTTCGCCTGGAGGTCTTTAATGGCAGGGGAACTATTGTTTAATTCACTTGGTTTAGGCTATCTCTTATATATGGGCAGAGAATTAAACGATATGAGCATGGTTCTGGCGGTTATGCTCGTGATTGCCGCCATAAGCATTACAATAGATAGATGGATATTCGGGGAATTGGAAGCGAAGATAAGGTTAAAGTACGGCTTATAAATTTAGGTCAAAGCAAGAAAGGAGCATAAATGGTTAGTGGTCACAGAAGATACGCACTTTTTATCGGCAGATGGCAACCGTTTCACAATGGCCATAAATATATTATTGATAAGTCCCTTAAGGCAGGTAAAAATGTTTGTATTGCCATAAGGGATACAGAGCTTTCTGAATCCAATCCTTTTACGGTTGAACAAAGGGCGGAAATGATAAGAAGAGTTTATGGAGACAGGGTGCGCATAGTAATACTTCCCGACATAGAAAGCGTTAATATCGGGAGAAACGTCGGTTACGATATTGTGAAATACGATGTTCCTGCATCTGTGAGCAAAGTTTCCGCAACCAATATACGCGCAGGAAAAGATACTAATCTGCCGGATGAGATTGCAGAATATATTAAAAGCCTGCGCACCACGCTTTGGCTTACCGGTTTACCCTGCTCGGGTAAATCTACCCTGGGCAAAAGGCTTAAGGAAGAACTGGACAATAAAGGGTTTAAAACGGTTCATTTTGACGCGGATGACGTAAGGGGTAAACTTAACGCGGATTTGGGATTTTCGGAAAGAGACAGAATGGAAAATTTAAGAAGGATATCCCACGTAGCCAAGCTTTTTAACGACAACGGAATATTCGTGATTGCTTCGTTTGTGTCTCCGGAAAATAAAATGCGGCAAATGATAAAAAGTATTATCACTAACATAAAACTTTGTTATGTAAAATGCGACCAGAAAATCTGCGAAAAAAGAGACGTTAAAGGTATGTATAAAAAAGCAAGGCAGGGTTTGATCAAGGACTTTACCGGTGTGTCAGCTCCGTTTGAGGTGCCGCAAGGCGCGGATGTCATTGTTGATACCGGTAAATATAGCATTGAAGAGTGCGTAAAAAAGATTCTGGATAAAATGGGCATAAAGTAATCGGCTCGCGGACAGGTTTTCTGGAAATTAATACATGAGAATATCCCACAAATATAAATTTATATTTTTCAGCAATCCCAGGACAGGTTCTGAAAGTGTAAGAAAAGCCCTGGATCCCTTTTCGGATATTTTCAGTTCAGTTAATGACCCGGTTTATAACAATCATATTACGCCGGAGGAGTTAAAAAACCATTTTTTGAAAATGGGTTGGGATTGGGATAAATACTTTAAATTTTGTTTTGTCAGGAACCCCTGGGACAGGCTGGTTTCCATTTACTACAGGTTTAAACCGGACAAACAATATACTTTGGCTGACACCAGAGAGTCGTGGGATAAAAAAATGCATTGCCCTTTGATGAATTTATCAGGTTTTTAAAAACAAAACAATCTTTCGTCCGGAATCAGTGGGAATTTGTAATATCAAAAAATGGCGATAAGCTCA
>JAQTUC010000093.1 GCA_028710385.1 Candidatus Omnitrophota bacterium | reverse complement strand
GGCAATCTCCTTAAAAGAATTGTTTTCTGGCCGGCGGCACTTATATTCGGCGTGCCCCTTCTGTTATTTGCCGAGAAGAGGACTAAGTAAATATCAGCCATATGGATTTTAAATTAGTATTATTTGTCGTTGTCGCGGCGATTATTGTTTTGATGACTTTGCGTAAGCTTTTATACGGAGTTTATTTCCTGATATTACTTGCGCCGCTTGAGAGAGTTTTTGTTACAAGGAATTTCGGCTTGAACATAAAGCTTGCGGAATGGATGGGGCTTTTGTGCATAATGGCCTTTCTTTGGAGTTATCTGGTAAGGCCAAGAAGAAATGCTTTCCCTTTTCCCGTATTGCTGCCGCTTCTTATTTTTGCTTTGGTTAATATCATATTGGGTTTGTTCCAGATTCCTGAAGCGATAAAATTTGCGCAGGAAATGAATTTTAATTCCGCCGGTTTTAGAATTATCAAGGTGGTTACGTGGTGTATTTTTTCCATTTTAGTGTCGCTTTCGGTTTGCTATGCGATAAAAGACGAGAAAGATTTACGAAAATGCGTTAACGTATTATTGATTTCAACGCTTGCCATATGCACCATTTCTCTTATATCAATGGTGCTTAATATTTTCGGCGTACATTTTGAAACCTGGTCCCTGATCGGGCGCAAAGGGTTTATAGGCATAAAAGGCACATTCAGTGAACCGCAGTATTTGTCTCTTTATCTGGCGCCTATTGTTCCGCTTGCGCTTTTTATGTTTATTCTAAGAGTTTACCGCCTGGGATTGCTGTTTACTGTCGCCGGCAGCTTCACGCTTCTCCTTGCCAACTACTTTTCTTTTTCAACAACGGGTTTGGCAGGCATAACGCTTATTATCATAGCCATTCCATTTATTATAAAACATTACCGCATGGTCACTGCCGGGAAAGCTATGCGCTACAGCATAATCCTTGCTCTAAGTATATACATAGTTTTTTTAGCCGGAGCTTTTTTTAATGTAGACTTTATAAAGGTAACGGTCAGTAACTATTTTGACAAAATGGCAAAACAAGACAGCCGCTGGGCAGGAAGAGTAATGGGTCAGAAAATGTTTATGGATCACCCCTTCATAGGAGTTGGCCCCGGAAACTGGGCGTGGAAAGCAGATCAGGAATATAAGGCTAAAGTCACCAAAGAAACATTCGTAAGGCCTTCTTATAACTGCCTTTACTGGGAAATATTGACAGACCTTGGCATCGCCGGTTTCATTCCTTTTGTCTGGTTTTTTATCACGATGCTGCGCGCTTTATCCAAAAGCATATGGCGGGCTAACGATACTTTTTTAAAGGCAGCTGCTGCCGGGCTTATGGTAGGCATTGCAACGCTTCTGGGAGAATACTATGTTACTTTTAATTTTTACCGTATCCACGTGTGGCCTATATTCGGCCTTGCGTTTGCGGTTATCCAGCTTAGCTTGAATGAAACAAAAAAATCAAATGAGTAAACGCTATATTTACAAAAAGAAAATATATATCTTCCTGGCCTACCTTATTGATTTCCTGGGATTTTTGCTTTATAGGCCGTTTTCTTTCCTAAGGAAACAGCCAGCCGGTATGGCGGTTGAAAAAATTCTGGTAATTGAATTTGCGCACATAGGAGATGTTTTGGCTATAACTCCGGCCCTGAATATTTTAAGAAAAAAATTTCCGGAAAGCTTAATTACGGTTGCAGTTGCTCCCTGGGCAAAAGATATACTTGCCGGTAACCCGGATGTGGATGAGATTATGGTCTATGAAACGCCCTGGTTTGAAAGGTCAAAAAGGCCGGGTTTTTCTTTCGGGCAGGCGCGTAATTTTATCAGGATATTGCGCTCAAAAAAATTTGACATGGCAATTGATTTACGCGGAGACATAAGAAATATTTTTTTTATGAAGCTTAGCGGAGCCAGGAAAAGGATCGGTTATTCTTTCAGCGGCGCTGGTTTTCTGCTCACCGACATTATGGAATTTGATGTTGAAAAAAGGCAGGATAAGCATCAGGTTGAGCATAATATTAATTTTGTTTTATCAATAAAAGAAGGAAATACCTGTGAGCCGGTGAGCCCTGCTTTAAAATTATTCCTTTCCAAAGAAGACAGAGATTACGCAGATAGCATATTTAAAAGCGAAAATATTAAATCCGGAGATTTTTTAATAGCGGTGCACCCGGGTGCAGGCACTGCCACTAAACGCTGGATGCCAGAACGGTTCAGCTCTCTCATAGAAGAGATTTTAAAAAAATATAAAGCTAAAATACTTTTGGTGGGAGGGAAAGGTGAAGCTGATTTATTGAAACTGCCTGCCGCGGACGGAGACTTAATTAATCTTACTGGTAAAACCAGCATAAAACAACTAGCTGCGATTTTAGATAGGTGCAATTTATTTATCGGAGGGGATTCCGGCGTTATGCATATTGCAGAGGCTCAAAATATCCCGGTAATAGCTATCTGGGGCGGGCAGAATAAGCCTGGCCATTGGAAACCGCTCTCTAAAGGAGCGGTAGTCATTCATAAGGAAGTTTATTGCAGCCCCTGCGGGTTAATTGAATGTAAAACTCTTAAGTGCCTTGGCGCAATTTCAGTTGAAGATATTTTGGGAATTGTTGATGAGCATATAAGGAACCTGCCCGGGTATAAGGATTTGATAAAATGAATATATACATAATCAGCGGCACGTTTCCTGAAATGCATTGCGGCGTGGGTGATTTTACCTACCGTTTTTGCTCAGAGCTTAAAAAGTACGGCTTAACGCTTAACATTGTTACCACAAAAAACCCTCAGATTAAGCCGCTTGAAGGGGTTACGGTTACCCAGTTAATTAAGAGCTGGAATTTTTCCGGCCTTTTTACTTTGCTTGATTTTTTCAAAAAAAATAAGGCCGATATAATTCATATACAGTACCCTACCCAAAGCTACAAAGATAAGGCCATGATAAATGTTTTTCCTGTTTTTTTAAAACTTTTTTTACCCAAAATCCGCCTGATTGTAACTATGCATGACATCGCAACGGCGCATATATTTAACAAGATAAGAGCCATACCATTTTTTATGTTTTGCGACAAAATTGTTCTTACGGTTTCCGAGGAAAAAGAATATCTGGCGAAAAAAATGCCGTTTTTGCGCTCAAAGCTTGAAGTTATCCACATAAGCTCAAATATAAAACCGGTCACAATGGACAGCGGAGAAAAGAAACTAATAAGGCAGAAATTGGGAGTTCTTGAAGGCGAAACATTGATTTCCAATTTTGGCTATATTCTGCCGAAAAAAGGCCTTGAAACATTATTGTATTGCCTGAAAATTCTTAAGGAAGAAGGCAGTTTGATTAAACTTATTTTTATAAGCGAATTTTTGCCGCAGGAAAACAAATACCACGCGAGCCTTAAGGGCTTAGCCTGTAGCCTTAATGTCAGCGATTTAATTATCTGGACGGGGTATTGCCCGGAAGAGGAAGCCTCAAGATATTTATTGTCGTCGGATATTTGCGTTGAGCTTTATGATGACGGAGTCTCCTACCGCAGGGGAAGCTTTCTGGCTGCTTTATGCCACGGCCTGCCCGTTATAGTTAACATCAAAGAAAAATTGCCCGACGGCTTAAAAGACTCTGAAAATATACTCGCTGTTCCCGTTAAAGACGCCAAAAAACTGGCTGATGCCGTAAAAAAACTTATCGCCTCAGGAGAATTAAGGGCAAGGCTTGGCTGTTTCGCAAAAGAACTTTCGGAAATTTTTTCTTATGAGAATGTAGCAAAGGAATATTTTGATTTATATAATTCAGTTTTACAGGATAGATAATAATGCGGTATAAAAAAGCGCTTCTGATTAATCCTTCGGTTGCAGGAAGTTATCTCGGGCCCATACGGCCCTCTGCCGGCCTTGGATATATTTCTCAATTCCTGGAAACCAATTCCGTAGCAGTTGAAGTAGTTGATATGGTTTTAGGCATAAAGATAAAGCATTTGTGGGATAAAATTGATAAATTTATGCCGGAAATTATCGGCGTAACAGTATGGACATATAAATACAGAGATACTTACGGTTTGATAGAAGCAATCAAGAAAAAATACCCGGATATTAAAGTGGTTGTTGGAGGCCCTCATATTTCAACCTTAAGGCGCGATGCGCTTTCCGAGTGCAGCGCCATAGATTTCGGTATAGTCCTTGAGGGGGAAAACACTTTTCTTGAACTGTGTCAGGGCAAGGATTTTAAGGAAATTAAGGGGTTGATGCACCGCGATAAAGGGGAGATTATATATAACGGAGACAGGGAATTTAACGCTGATTTGGATTCGTTGCCGTTTCCGAAATACGGGAAGTTTGAATTAAATAAATATTTTCTTAAAGAGATAATGATCATTTCCTCCCGGGGCTGCCCTTATGATTGTATTTATTGTCCCGTAAAACTTGCAATCGGAAGAAATTTACGCGTAAGAAGCGCTAAAAATGTTGTTGATGAAATAGAGTACTGGTACGCAAAAAATTACCGCAGATTTAATTTTGCGGATGATAATTTTACTTTTTTTAAGGAAAGGGTATATGAAATTTGCGATGAAATTAAAAAGCGGGGATTAACCGGGCTTGACCTTCGCTGCGGTAACGGTATACGCGCGGATAAAGTTGACAGAGATTTGCTTTTCCGGATGCGGGAAACCGGATTTAACTATATAGGCTTTGGGGTTGAGGCCGGGAACAACCGTGTGCTGGGGATTTTAAAAAAAGGAGAGCCTATTGAGCGGATTGAGGCGGCAATTAGCGATGCCTGCAGCCTTGGTTATGATGTAACGCTATTTTTTCTGGCCGGCTCTCCCGGTGAAACCGCAGCCGACATAGAAGATTCGGTAAGGCTTGCAGAAAAATACCCTGTTTTTGAGGCGCGTTTTTATAATATTATACCTTATCCAGGAACAGAGCTGTTTAAATGGCTTAAAGAAAAAAATCTCTTCCTGGAAGACCCGCAAAAATATCTTAATGAGGCGTCAGCTTTCAGCAATAAGCCTTTGTTTGAAACCGAAGAGCTGCCCAGGGGAGAGAGGATAAAAATATTCAAAAACCTGAAAAAAGCAGAAAACAGGATTTTAAAAAGGACAATAAAAAGAAAATTAAAAAAATTCGGCTGGCCGGGAATGTTTGCGGCTAATTTTATATCTGTAAGGCTAATTTATTATCTTATAAGGCATCATAAAAATATAAGAGGAATTTTTGAAAGGGTGCGCTTAAACCGGACACAATCAGGAGCCAGGTGAGGTTATGCTTAAGGTGATGATGTTTAACAAGTTGTACGGGCCTTCTCTCGGAGGGGTTGAGAGGGTGGTGTATGATATTTGTGAAGAAATTAAAAATAAAGTTGAGCTCACGGTTTTATGCGCCAATACAAAACCTTTCACGGAGATAGAGCATAGGGATAAATATAAGGTAATTAAATCAGCAAGCGCAGGCAGAATTCTTTCTTCCGTGCATCTTGGCCTGGCTACTCCGTGGTGGTGGTTGAAAACAAAAAATAATATTTTGCATTTTCATTTCCCATCCCCGATAGCGGAAGCCTATTGCCTGGCGCTTTATCCGCGCAAGAAACCGCTTATCGTAAGTTATCATGCTGATATATCCGGATATAACAAAGCATTGTTTTTTTATGCGCCTATTTTAAAAAAGTTTCTTAAAAGAGCCGATCGCATAATAATATCGTCTCCGGCGCTTCTTGAGCGGTCTCCTTTTTTGCGCGATCTTAAGGACAAGTGTGTTATAATACCTTTCGGAATAGATGTGGGGCGTTTTGAATTATCCAGCGAAGATAAAGAAGCGTTTCTGGGGCTTCGGGAAAAATTTCCCGGGCGCATTGTTTTGTTTGTGGGCCGCCTG
>JAQTUC010000004.1 GCA_028710385.1 Candidatus Omnitrophota bacterium | reverse complement strand
CTGCGATAAACCCAGCAATTCTTTTACTTTGAGAGTTAAAAGTGCAGAGTCAAACGGTTTTGTCAGGCAAAAGTCAGCCGGCAGCTTTTTAAGTTTCTCCAGTTCATTTCTTTGTGTTTGAGCGGTAATAAGGATAATAGGTATATTTTTATAGCGGCTGTCTTCTTTCAGCCTGAGAGTAATTTCTTTGCCGTTTATCCCCGGCAATACCACATCAAGAATAATAAGGTCAGGTTTGTCTATGCGTATTTTTTCTATAGCATCTTCGCCGCTGACCGCGGCTATTATTTCGTAACCTTCAAGATCAAGCATTATTGAAGTAGTTTTTACTATGTCTGGTTCATCATCCACTATTAAAATTTTTTTTCTGGTTTCGCTCATATTTTTGCCGCCGGCAGAGTAAAATAAAATGCGCTTCCTTTTCCAGGCTCTGACTCCAGCCATATTTTTCCGCCCAATGTTTCTACCAGCCCTTTTGTTATTACCAGGCCCAGCCCGCATCCTTTTCTAATTTGGTTTTCTGCGCTTGTGGCAATGCAGAATTTTGTAAATATTTTTTCTTTATCTTCTTTAGATATCCCTATACCTGTATCTGAAACCAGAATTTTTATGTATGCCCGAGCGTTTTCTATCTTCACCGTTATCTTCCCGCCGTTTGGAGTGAATTTGATGGCATTATCAATCAAATTATTGAATATGCGGGCTGTATGATCGGGGTCGCTATAAGCCATTTCTTTATCGGTTGCGGATAGAAAAATAATACTTATTTTTTTGGAATCCGCTATCGGCCGCAACGAATTAAGCACATTTTTCGCAAGACTTGCTATGTCTATAATCTTTGCAGCCACGGATATGGCGCCTGCTTCTATTTTGGATACATCCAAAAGGTCATTAACCATTTTGGTCTGGCGGTCTACATTGTTTAGAATTATTCTTATCATCTCTTTCTCCTGCTCGTCAATCGCGCGCCGGGATGCGCCTCCTTTCATCATGATTGAAGCTGCATTTTTTATGGAAGTAAGCGGGGTGCGCAGCTCATGAGATACTATGGAAATAAAATCAGTTTTCAACTTATCAACTTCTTCCAGTCTGGCATTTGTTTTTTCTATAAAACCTATGAATGCTTCCCTTCTTTTTAAAACCATAAAGAATATTATGACAATAAGGCAGACAAAAAAAGTTATAAGTATGCTAAAAAGGCGGTACGAGAATAAAGGCTCAGTCTGAATATTTTTCGTTATAACTATGGCTCCTGAGATTTTATCTTCAATATCTTTAACGGGGTAACTTATATAATATATTCGTTCATTATATGTTGCGCCGTGCCTGAAATCATACCCTGTTTCGCCCGCGATTGCTTTTTTAAAGTATGGTTTTGAGGCGTAATTTTTTCCTTTTTCTATTTCGGTTTTATTGCTCCCGGCGGAGGCAACCGTAACGCCGTCTTTATCTAGAAGGGCAAAATCCAGGGCGTTAAACTTGGTCTGATAGCGGCTGAGTATTTTGTTTGTTTCTTCAAGCACTTTGCTTTCCGGTTTTTCCAAAGAGACAGCATTGCGTATGGACTGCACCCTGCTTACTGAAATAACCACTTTTTGCAGCTTAGTGAGCTCTCTCGTTAATCCGTCTACGGGGGAGCGTTGAGGATTAATATTTTTTACTATCATTTGGCGCCTTGCGTAATAATCAAGGTAATTCGTAAACATCCAGCCGCCTATAATAAGAATTATTAACGTCAAGCCTATTGTCCATTTGGTTGGCACGTAATGTTTAAGAAAGCGCGGAGGCTTATATTTTATTTCCGACGGCACGGAAGAATAGAACCATATCGCCAAAGCAACGGCCAAAGCAAGAATTGCGCGGATGAGTTGTATAGGTGTGCCGAATGTTTCGTAGAATGAGTCAAAGTTTAGAAATTTAGAAAGCAAAAAACCGGTTTTGGGGACAATAAGCCCGGTTGCGACAGCATATAGGGAGAAAATTATACTTAAATATTTAAGCGGATATCTGCTTTCTTTTTCTGCGATTGCGAATTCATAGATAATACGGCTTGCCAGATAGCCGGAGGTAAATCCCAAAAAATACCGCGATGTCACAATCCAGCCGTTTAAGCCGTATTTATGGCCTAAGGAAAGTAATACCGGAAAAATCAGGTATATCCACGGGCTTATCCTTTTTTTTCTGAGGCGAAAATACCCCACCCGGGCGAATTCAAGAAGGCACAAATAAGAAGCGCATAGCGCAATTATGCCAAGTATTGATAAGGCATTTTTTTTGCCGTATATAATCATCAACATATCAAGCCATTCAGCAATGCTGTGCGTTAATCCAAAGAATCCCAGCAATACCCACGGGAATCTGCGCAGTTTATTCTTATCAAGGGTGAAGCAGATTATGGCAAGAAGAAAGAAAGAGAAGCCATAAAAGAAATAAATATAATCAAATTGGCCTTTAAAAAAATCTTTCATTTATTTAATTTATCATGCTGGAGGAATGAAGTAATAGGCGGTCTCTACTATTGATTGACTTTTTTCCCTTGGTGTTCGGGTATGCTTAAAAAGAGTTGACAACATATTCTGGTATGCTTAAATGAAACAAACAGGGGAGGCCGTTGTAACGGCCTGAGAGTTCCCGTAAACGGGATTACCCTTTGAACCTGTTCCGCAAAATGCGGAGTCATGCGGCTCATGCCGGATGAACTGGATAATGCCAGCGTAGGGAATGGGCAGAATTATTTTAACCCTTGTGTCGCTGGCACAAGGGTTTTTTAATGACCACATCATTTTTTAAAGTCCTGACCGCCGCAAGGCGGGCTTGGCGCAGGAAAAATGATAGTGGGAATTAATCCTGAGCGAGGCTGTCATAGACAGCCGAGTCGAAGGATCAAACATTGCAGGAGGATGTTATGGCGTTGGATGAGATTAAAATTTCAAAGGCTATTGTAGAGTCTTTTAACAAGAAATTAATTAATGCCCTTGATGTTGATGTGGCTATAGTAGGAGCCGGTCCCGCTGGTATGGTTTGCGGTTACTATCTGGCCCGAGCCGGCAAAAAAGTTGTTCTTTTTGAAAGAAAACTTTCTGTCGGAGGAGGAATGTGGGGCGGTGGAATTATGTTTAACGAGATAGTTGTCCAGGATGAGGCAAAAAGAATTCTTGATGAGTTCGGCGTCAGCAACAGAATTTACGAAAAAGGCTATTATTTGGCTGATTCCGTTGAGGCAGTTTCGGTCATTTGCGCGAAAGCTGTCCAGTCAGGCCTAAGAATATTTAATTTAATGAGTGTTGAGGATGTGATGGTGCGGAACAAAAGAATAACAGGCCTTGTGCTTAACTGGACCGCAGTTGAAATGGCTAATTTACATGTTGACCCTATTACAATGCGTGCTAAATTTATAGTTGACGCCACAGGGCATCCGGCAGAGGTGGCCAGAATAGTTGAAAGAAAATCAGGGATAGCGCTTAAAACTAAAACCGGCAAGACAATGGGGGAAGAGTCTATGTGGGCAGAAGTTGGTGAAAATACCATTGTAAAAAATTCAAAAGAAATTTGCCCCGGTTTATACGCGTGCGGTATGTGCGCAAATGCTGTGTTCGGCGGGCCGCGCATGGGCCCTGTTTTTGGTGGAATGCTTTTGGCCGGTGAAAAAGTTGCTATGGATTTAATTAAGAAGCTTTAAACGTAAAATCCAGGCATCGAGGAGGCGTAATGGCTAAAACAAAAATTGATGCGTATAGTTTACTAAAAAGAATAAGAGAAGAAAAACCCATTGTGCATCATTTGACCAATTGGGTTACTATTTACGATTGTGCAAATGTGGTAAAAACTCTGGGCGCTTCCCCGGTTATGGCGCACGCAAGGGAAGAAGCTGCGGAAATGGCGGCGATCGCATCAAGCCTGGTTCTTAACATAGGCACTCTTACGCCAGATTTTGTGGAGGCAATGAAAATAGCCGCAAAAAGTGCAAACAAAAAAGGTATTCCGGTTATTCTGGATATTTGCGGTGTAGGGGCAACGAGGTTACGCGATGATAAATCTTTGGAGTTGCTCAACGAAGTGAAAATAGATATTATTAAAGGGAATGTTTCTGAGATTGTCAGGGCTTCCGGTGAAAACATAAGGACAAGAGGAGTGGATTCAACCGAGGTTGAGCAGGACATGTTTACTGTTGCCGGTTGGCTCACAAAGAGGTTTAATGCCGTAGTCGTTGTAACGGGTAAGCATGATATTATAAGGAACGGAATAAAAAGCTATGTCGTAAAAAACGGCCATCCGATGATGACGCATGTGGTTGGAACAGGCTGTATGGCAGCTTCAGTTATAGGCGCATTTGCCGCTGTCACAAAAGATTTGGCATATGCTGCAGCTTCTGCGCTCACTTGTTTTGAAATCGCCGCAGAGCTTGCCGCAAAAAAGGCAAAAGGCCCAGCTTCGTTTAAGGAGGCAATGTTTGACTGCCTTTTTAAGTTGGAAGAAAAAACAATAAACAAAATGCAGAAAGTAACCGCATGAAAGGATACTATTTTATCACAGATAAAAAATTAAGCAGGCTGGGAAATTTAAGCGATGTAAAAAACGCAATAAAAGCAGGCGTTAAAATCGTGCAGTACCGCGAAAAAGAAGCGGACACCAAAGAAATGTATGGAGAGGCGATTAAGTTAAGAAAAATATGCAACAATGTATTTTTTTTAATAAATGACAGAATTGACATAGCCTTGGCGGCTAATGCAGACGGAGTTCATCTGGGCCAGTCAGATATGCCGTACAAGGTTGCCAGAAAATTATTGGGTAAAAATAAAATTATAGGTATTACCGTGCATAATTTAAAAGAAGCCCGCCTGGCGCAAAGATTAGGAGCGAATTACATCGGAATTTCTCCTGTATTTGAAACAAGGACAAAACCTGATGCGAAAAATCCTGTTGGCATTAAGTTAATAAAAAAAATAAAACAGCGCGTCAGCCTGCCTATTGTTGCTATCGGCGGGATTAACCTTTCAAACGCCAGAGATGTGGTTTTTGCCGGAGCCAATTGCATATGCGCGATATCCGCGGTTATCACAAAAAAAGATGTTGCGCGGGAAATAGAAAAATTTAATAATTTATTTAAAAAGCAAAAAGGAGGTGGCAGGGGCATCAAAGGACAATAAGTTTAGTTTCACAAAGGGGAGGTCGTAACCGGCCTGAGAGTTCTGTATATTAACAGATTACCCTCATAACCTGATTCCGCCAAAGGCGGATCCGCGGATATAATTTAATTATTGAGGCGGACTGGATAATGCCAGCGTAGGGAAAGCGCAAGTATTTTTTCCCTATTGCCCGGCAATAGGGATTTTTATTTACTCCGTTAGAAAACTAAATTTTCTAACGGGGTTTACGGGTCAGAACGGGGTGAAAGGAGGAAAAAATGAGGAAGTTAGCAAAAGTTTCAGAAAAAGAAATTACCAGCGCAATCGTCAGCGATTTTTGCAAAGAATTTCTGGAAAGTGTAAGTACAGATGTTGCGATTATCGGAGCAGGCCCCAGTGGGCTCATCGCCGCAAGGGATTTATCCAGGCAGGGTTTCAAAGTTACACTTATTGAGTCAAATAATTATCTTGGCGGAGGATTCTGGATAGGAGGTTACCTTATGAACGGTGTTACCGTTAGAGAGCCGGCCAATGAGATTTTAGATGAATTAAAAGTGCCTTATAAAAAAATGTCAGATGGGCTATACCCTGCAAGCGGGCCTCACGCTTGTTCAAAACTGATTGCTTCCTGTTGCGAGTCCGGAGCAAAAATCATAAATATGACCAAATTTGACGATGTTGTCCTTGGGCACAATAACAGGGTAAGAGGTGTTGTCATAAACTGGACGCCTGTTTCAGCGCTTCCAAGGGCGATTACCTGCGTTGACCCTGTGGCAATTGAGGCAAAAATAGTTATAGATGCAACAGGCCACGATGCAAGGGTGGCAAGCATTCTGGCGCAGCGCAATTTATTAAAGCTTAAAGGTTTTGGCGCTATGTGGGTCAATGAGTCAGAGGATGCTTTAATAGAAAAAACAGGCGAGGTTTATCCTGGTTTAATTGTTTGCGGGATGGCTGCGGCAACTGTATTTGGTATTCCAAGGATGGGCCCTACTTTCGCGGGAATGCTTTTTTCAGGGCAAAAAGCTGCGATAGAGGCAAGGCAATTGCTGCTTACCCTGGATGAAAAAATTGCCTGCGCAGCGTAATTGGGCAGTTTAAAATAGATTTAAGTTAGTAAAAAACAGAATCAGGCAGTTTTTAATTTGTGGGATCGGGGTATTATATCCAAAGGCGTTATAATTAACCTTGACATAGGGTAGGGGGGTATGGTATATATAAATTAAGAGGTGATGAATATGGAAAACCAAACTACCCATGAGAAACAGCTGGAATATCTTAAGAAAATTGAAGGGCAAATAAGAGGGGTTTCGAAAATGATTGAGGACAAGCGTTATTGCGTGGACATAATGACGCAGCTTCATTCAGTCATAGGCGCGCTCTACCGCGTGGAAAATGAGATTTTTAAAAAGCATATTGACGGCTGCGTTGTCGGCGCTTTAAAGGGCAAATCCGAAAGAGATAAGGAGCAGAAAATTGATGAAGTAATTGCCCTGATTTCAAAATTCAGAAGAGTTTGCTGAAAGCGCAATTTTCGTTGAATAAATGAATCAAAAGGATAAAATATTTTTCAGAGTATCTATCAAATAGTTAAATAAATGCGAAACAAAAAAACATACCGAAAATCGGCTCACCGCAAAAATCACAGTAAATTATTCATCATTATTATGATTTTTGTTTTTCTGGCTAATTCTGTTTCTGCCGAAGAGCAACAAGTATTGAATCTTGGCGAAATTATCAACGAGGCTATTAATAATAACCCGCAAATTCTTGCCGCAAAGAGCAGACAGGATGCGGCAAAAGCAAGACAGAAGCTTTTAATTACACTGGCTGACCCGAAGCTTGAATTCGAATATGATAAAATTATACCCGGGATGATTCAGGGTGCAACCGGCGAGAAAATGCCGGCAATGCGCAGCTTCGCAGTTTCCCAAGAAGTTCCTTTTCCGACAAAATTATTCCTGCGAAAAAAATCCGCCGAACGGGAAGCAGCAGCTTTTGAACATGAATATAAAGAAACAGAGCGTAAGGTAATCCAGGAAGTAAAAGAAAATTATTTTATGCTTTTTTTAACCCATAAGAAAATTATTTTAACAAAAGAAATCCTGGCGCTACTTTCCCAGTTAATTGCAGTTGCAAATAGCAAATATTCCGTCGCGGAGGCGATGCAATCCGATGTCTTGCGGGCGCAGGTTGAATATTCGAAACTTTCCAATGAGCTGGTGTTGCTTGAGCAGGAACAAAAAATAGCTCAGGCAATGCTTGCTTCGCTTCTTGATAAGCCTGAAAACACTTTGTCCGGTGTGCCTGCAGACATAAGCGCGGAAATTAATTTAAATGAAGATGAGATAATTAAAATGGCAAAAGAAAACCGGCCGGAATTGAAATCATTTAAAGAGATGGCAAAAAAAGCGCAAATTGATTATACTCTGGCAAAACAGGAATACATGCCGGATTTTATGTTTAAATACCGCAGACAGGTGGCAGATGGTTCGGCAACTAATTGGGCGGGTATGGTTGGCGTAAGCGTCCCCTTGTGGTTTTGGGAAAAACAAAGTTCTTTCGTTAAAGAAGGAAAGGCGAATTTAGACACGGCAAATGCTCAATATAAGGCCGAAGAAAACATGGTTCTTTTTGAGGCAAGAAGCAGCTATGCTAAATTCGCAGCTGCTAAAAATTTGGTAAAGATTTACGAAACAGGTGTTTTGCCCCAGGTGAAGGCAGCCTATACAACTGCGCGCCAGGGGTATGAAGCAAAAAAAATAGATTTTTTGGATGTGCTGGATAGCCTGCGTACTTTAAAAGAACTGCAAATGGAGTATTTTGAGTCACTCGCTAATTCAGAAATTGCCCTGGCGGATTTAGAGAGAGCGGTTGGGACAGATCTTGGTGAAAAATAGAGAGTAGCAAGCAGAGAGAAAGGAATAAAATTTGCAATGAGTAGGAAATCAGAAATCCGAAGCACGAAACCCGAAACAAACCAGAAATGAAGAAAAATTCTAATGACCAAAACGGAAAAAATGTTTCGAACATTTTAATTTTGAACATTCGAATTTGTTTCGTATTTCTGATTTCGAGTTTCGGATTTGAAGTTAGCGATATTTTGTTATCGGCTGATTAGAAATTCGAAATTTTGCCGCGTATAAGCAGGAGGATTATGAAAGGCAAGAATAAAATTATTACTATTGTTTTTTTAATTGTTGGGTTAATCGCCGCTGGGTTTATTATCAATTTCAGCTATAAGTTTTTTGCTAAAGACTCAGCGAAATCAGAGAAAGCTGTCTATTACTGCCCTATGCATACTTCCTATACTTCAAACAAATCAGGAGATTGTCCGATATGTAATATGCGGTTGGTTAAAAAAGAGGTAACGGGCCAAATCCAGGAGAACGTTGGCGTAACCGCAGGTAAGGAAAAGACGCTTGAGGAAATATGCGTTGAGCATAAATGTACAATAGAGAATTGTCCGATGGCGGTAAAAGCTACTTTAAAGCCGGGAGAAAAAATTATTTGCCCTGTCTGCGGCGAGATTATAGGCACAGAAAATGGAAAAGCTGTGGAAACCGGCAAAGCATCAGAGGCGCAATTGCCGGAAAAAACAGGGGCCGGGAAAAAAGAACGCAAAATTATTTATTACCGTAACCCTATGAACCCGCAGGAAACTTCCCAGGTTCCCATGAAGGATTCAATGGGTATGGATTATATCCCGGTTTATGAAAGCGAAACAGGAGCTAATTCCATTTCAATAAGCGCAGAAAAGCAGCAGCTTATAGGGATTAAAACAGAGCCGGTTAAAAAAATGCCCCTTACGAAAGTTATACGCGCTTCCGGAAAAATTGCTTATGATCCTGATTTGTATGTTGCCCAGGAAGAATATTTGCAGGCGCTTAAAACAGTAAACGAAACCAAGGGAAGCGTTCTAAAATCCGTTAGTGAACAGTCAAAATCTTTATCTTTAGCTGCCAGGAAAAAACTCCTATTGCTTGGAATGAGCGAGGCAGAGATTAATGATTTAGAAAAAAAAGGCACAGCCCAGGATAGTCTTTATCTTCCTTTGGGAACTAACTCAGTGTGGGCTTATGTTTCAATATATGAATACGAAATAGGCCTGGTTAAAACAGGAGCATCAGTTGATATAGAGGCTGTTGCTTATCCGGGGGAAATTTTTAAAGGCAAGGTAGTTGCAATTAACCCTGTTTTGGACGCAACAACAAGGACTAATCAGGTGCGTGTTGAAGTGGAAAATAATTCCGGCAAGCTTAAACCGGAGATGTTTGTAAATGCTGATATAAAGGTTGATTTAGGCAAACAGCTAGCTGTGCCGGATTCTGCTGTTATAGATACCGGAATAAGAAAAATAGTTTATCTTTCAAAGCCCGGTAATTTGCTTGAAGCAAGAGAAGTGAAATTAGGCCAGCATGCGCAAGGTTATTATGAAGTAACTGAAGGCCTGTCAGAGGCAGACACCGTAGTTACCAGTGGAAATTTCCTTGTTGATTCGGAAAGCAAATTAAAATCTTCCCTGTAAAACAAAATAAAACCGCAGGCGCTGCCATGATACAGAAAATAATAGAATTTTCCGCAAAGAATAAATACATTGTAATCATTTTTACCCTTGTAGCAATTGTCGCTGCAATTTACTGCATTAAAAACATACCCCTTGATGCCATACCTGATTTGTCAGACACGCAGGTAATTATTTATTCGCGCTGGGACAGAAGCCCTGACATTATTGAAGACCAGGTAACTTACCCTATAGTAACCGCTATGCTTGGCGCGCCAAAGGTAAAAGCCATACGCGGGTTTTCCGACTTTGGTTTTTCCTATGTGTATATTATTTTTCAGGACGGAACAGATATTTATTGGGCGCGCAGCCGGACATTGGAATATTTAAGTAAGATTATACCCAAGCTTCCAGAGGGGGTGCGTACCGAAATGGGCCCTGACGCAACAGGTATTGGCTGGGTGTACCAATACGCGCTGGTTGATAAAACAGGCAAGAATGACCTTTCGCAGCTGCGCACATTCCAGGACTGGTATTTACGCTATTGGTTGCAGAGCGTGCCGGGCGTTGCCGAGGTTGCCTCAATAGGAGGGTTTCAAAAACAATACCAGATAACTATAAATCCTGCCGCATTACTGGAGTATAAAATTCCTTTAACAAAAATTTTGGATGCGATTCGCGATAATAACAATGATGTGGGGGGCAGGCTTGTTGAATTTTCCGGAACCGAATACATGGTAAGAGGAAGGGGCTATGCAACATCAATAAAAGATATAGAAAATATCAGCATAGGAAACGACGCCTCAGGTATCCCTATTTTAATAAAAAATATTGCAACAGTTGCGCTTGGTCCTGAAATACGAAGAGGCGTTGCTGATTTAGACGGCGTTGGGGATACTGTCGGCGGCATTGTTGTTATGCGCCAGGGTGAAAATGCTTTGAATGTTATTAACAGGGTAAAAGAAAAAATTGAAGAAATTAAGCCCTCACTTCCAAAAGGCGTTGAAATAGTTCCTACCTATGACCGCTCAGAGTTGATTGACCGCTCAATAGACACCTTAAAACACCAGCTTGTAGAGGAAATGATTATAGTAAGCTTTGTTATTCTTATTTTCCTCTGGCATTTCCCTTCCGCGGCAATACCAATTGTAACTATCCCTATCGCGGTGGTTTTATCATTCATTCCGATGTATGGAATGAAGCTTACATCAAACATTATGTCTTTATCAGGCATTGCAATTTCTATAGGCGTGCTTGTTGACGGCGCAATTGTTGAGGTTGAGAATGCCTATAAAAAACTCCAGCTTTGGGAGGCAGGAGGCCGCAAAGGAGATTTCCACACAGTAAGGCTTAATGCTTTAAAAGAAGTCGGGCCATCGGTATTTTTTTCTCTTTTGGTTATTGCAATTGCATTTTTGCCGGTATTTACATTGGTTGACCAGGAAGGAAGACTGTTTAAGCCTTTGGCTTTTAGCAAAAACCTGGCTATGGCAATTGCCGCGATATTAGCTATAACGCTTGACCCTGCTATGCGCATGCTTTTTACAAGAATGGATTACAAGCGTTTCAGGCCCAAATGGCTTTGCAGTATTTTTAATACTGTTACGGTTGGAAAATATTATCCTGAAGAAAAACATCCGATAAGCAAGATTTTATTTAGAATTTACGAGCCGGCGTGCAGCTTTGTCCTTAAGCACCGTAAAACTACACTGATTGCGGCAGCGGTTTTGATTTTAATAACCATTCCTGTCTATTTTCAGCTTGGTTCAGAATTTATGCCTCCTTTAAATGAAGGTACACTCCTTTATATGCCAACCACTTTACCGGGAATTTCAGTTACCGAAGCAAGCAAACTTCTGCAAACGGAGGACGCTATTATAAAAACCGTTCCGGAAGTTGAGCGCGTTTTTGGCAAGGCAGGCCGCGCAGAGACTTCAACGGATCCTGCGCCTTTTTCCATGATGGAAACCACCATAGTTTTAAAGCCGGAAAGCGAGTGGAGAAAGGTGCATCGCTGGTATTCCTGGATGCCTGGTTTTTTGCAGGTGCCGTTTAGGCCAATTTGGCGTGACCGCGTTACCTGGGAAGATATAGTAAATGAATTGGACAGCAAGCTGCAGATACCGGGAGTTACTAATGCCTGGACTATGCCTATTAAGGCAAGAATTGATATGCTTTCAACCGGAGTGCGCACTCCAGTTGGAATAAAAATTTACGGCTCAGACTTAAAGGAGATTGAAGCTTTGGGTATCCGCCTTGAAAAAATTTTAAAAGATCTAAAGGGCACGCGTTCGGTTTTTGCGGAACGCGTTACCGGAGGCTACTTCATTGATTTTGACATAAAGCGCGAGCAAATCGCAAGGTATGGCTTAAGCGTGAAAGAAGTTGAAATGGTAATAATGTCTGCAATAGGAGGAGAGCCTGTTACTACAACCATAGAAGGAAGAGAAAGATACACTATAAATGTGCGTTATCCGCGGGAGTTGCGCGATGATTTGCCGAAATTGCGAAGAGTGCTGGTCCCTATCGCAAGCGGCGCCCAAATTCCTTTGGAAGAATTAGCTGATATTAAAATGGTATCCGGCCCTGCTATGATACGCGATGAAAACGGAATGCTTTCCGGATATGTTTATGTGGATATTTCAGGAAGAGATGTGGGCAGTTACGTAAGCGAGGCAAAAAAAATTGCGCAGAAAGAATTGCAGGTGCCCGCAGGATATTCTTTAAGCTGGAGCGGACAATATGAGAATATGTTAAGAGTCAGGGAAAGATTAAAAATAGTAATACCGATTACTGTTTTTATCATATTTGTATTGCTTTATATGAACACAAAATCTCCGGTTAAAGCGGGAATTGTTCTTTTGGCAGTTCCTTTTTCGCTGATAGGCGCAATATGGTTTTTATGGATTCTAAAATATAATATTTCAATAGCGGTTTGGGTGGGGATGATTGCTTTGATGGGTTTGGATGCAGAAACTGGAGTTTTTATGCTGCTTTTCCTTGACCTTGCCTATTATGATGCTGTGAGGGCTGGCAAGATGAAAACTTACGAGGATCTGAAAGAAGCAATTATCCACGGAGCAGTTAAGCGCATCCGGCCAAAAATGATGACGGTAATGGCGATGTTTATGGGCTTAATTCCTATTATGTATTCCATGGGAACAGGCGCGGATATGATGAAGCGTATTGCAGCGCCTATGATTGGAGGGGTATTTACCAGTTTTATTCTTGAGCTTTTGGTTTACCCCCCGATATATTCAATATGGAAATGGCGGTATGAGATGAAGCATGGAACCGTAGACGTAAGTAAACTTCCGATACCAGAGCTGCAAAAGCATTAATTCTAGCGCAGACCTTAAACCATTCACCCGGCGAATACAATTTTTCTTTAAATAAAACTTAATTACGATAAAATAAATAATATGTCAAACAGCCGCAATTTTTATAATTTATCAATTGAAGAAACAGCCAACATTTTAGGCACAAGCTTTGAAGCGGGGCTTACTGCGGAATGTGCCGCTAAGCTTCTTGTTGAATTCGGCCCAAACCAGCTTGAAGAAAAAAAGAAAATATCTCCTTGGCAGATTTTCTTTGAGCAATTCAAGGATTTTATAGTCCTTGTTTTGATGGGCGCGGCAATTGTTTCCGGGTTTTTAGGCGAATGGGTGGATGCCCTTGCCATAATTGCAATCGTAATACTTAACGCTATATTAGGCTTTATACAGGAATACCGCGCGGAAAAATCTCTTGCCGCTTTAAAAAAATTATCTTCACCTTCCTCAAAAATCATAAGAGAAGGGGAACATAAAATTATCCCTTCGTCAGGGCTCGTGCCCGGAGATTTAATTGAGCTTGAAGCAGGAGATAATATTCCTGCCGATTCAAGAGTTACCTGGCATACTTCAAATTTTAATGTGGCTGAAGCAAGCCTTACCGGTGAGTCAACCCCTGTTGCAAAAGCCCTGCACGCTTTAAAAGAAAAAGATGTGCCTTTGGCTGACAGGGCAAATATGGTTTATATGGGGACTTCCGTCACTTCAGGAAAAGCGCGCGCGATTGTTACCCAAACCGGTATGCGCACAGAACTTGGTAAAATTGCAACTATGGTGCAGGAAATTGACGAGGAAACAACGCCTTTGCAGAAAAAGCTTGAGCAATTCGGCAAATGGATAGTTTATCTTTGTTTCGCACTGGTTGCGCTTGTATTCATATTGGGTATTTTGCGTGGCGGAAAAATTCTGGATATGTTTTTAACCGCAGTGAGCCTTGCTGTCGCCGCAATTCCCGAAGGGCTTCCCGCGGTTGTCACAATAGCTTTAGCGCTTGGCGTTCAAAGAATGGTAAAGCGCCACGCACTTATAAGAAAACTGCCTTCGGTTGAAACTCTTGGCTGCGCGACAGTTATCTGCTCTGATAAAACCGGCACATTAACAAAAAACGAAATGACAGTGCAGGCGGCGTTTACTTACGGGAGGCTTTTTAAAATAACAGGTATAGGGTATGAGCCAAACGGAGAATTTTTACTGGATGGAAAAAAAATAGAGTCTTCTCAATATCCCGATCTGACAAAGGTCTTAGCGTCAGGAGTTTTATGCAACGCAGCCGCGTTAGTTAAAAACAACGACGGATATAAAATAATCGGAGACCCTACAGAGGGGGCAATCCTTACCTGCGCCGCCAAGGCCGCGATACTAAAAGAAGCGAAAGAAAAAGAATTTACTTTTGTTGATGAAATACCTTTTGATTCTGAAAGAAAAAAAATGACTGTTGTCCGTAATGCTGTATCCGGCGGGAAAATTGCTTTTGTTAAAGGCGCTCCGGATGTATTGCTTAAAGATTGCTCGGCAATTGAAGAAAATTCAACAGTAAGGAAATTATCGCAGGAAGACAGGCAAAAAATACTAAAAATGAATAATGATTTAGCTAATTCCGCAATGCGCGTTTTAGCCATAGCCTACAGGGAGGTTTTGCCGGATGAAAAAATTGAGGCGGAGACAATAGAAAACAATCTTATTTTTTCAGGTTTGCTTGCTATGATTGACCCGCCGCGCGAAGAAGTAAGGCACGCAATAGCACAGTGTAAAACCGCCGGGATTAAAACCGTTATGATTACAGGCGATCATAAAAATACAGCAGTTGCTATTGCCAAAGACCTTGGTTTTTTTACGCAAGGTTCTATTGCTTTGTCCGGAGAAGAGCTTGATAAATTAAGCGATGAAGAATTCAGGAATGAAATTGAAAAAATACCGGTTTATGCAAGGGTTTCTCCGGAAAATAAATTAAGAATTGTGCGTGCCTGGCACAAGCGCCATGAAGTAGTTGCCATGACAGGAGACGGGGTAAACGATGCGCCCGCAGTTAAAGAAGCTGATATCGGCGTTAGTATGGGAATAACCGGGACCGACGTTACAAAAGAAGTTTCCGATATGGTCATAACTGACGATAATTTTGCTTCAATAGTTTCGGCGGTAGAGGAAGGCCGAGGTATTTATGAAAATATAAAAAAATTTATCCATTACCTTCTTTCCTGTAACGCCGGAGAAATACTTGTTATGTTTGTCGCATCGCTTATCGGCTGGCCGGTGCCGCTTTTACCCATTCACATACTCTGGGTAAATCTCGTAACTGACGGGCTTCCGGCGCTTGCCCTTGGCGTTGATCCTGTTGATCCAAATATAATGCAAAAGCCGCCAAGGCCGGTGAATGAAGCAGTGGTGACAAAGCAAAGAGCAACGCTTATGCTTATTCAGGGAACATTTATCGCGTTTTGCAGTTTGCTTGCTTTCGCGCTTGTTTTATTTATTGAGAATGAAGGGATCGGCCGCGCCAGAACAGCCGCCTTTATAGTGCTTGCCTGCAGCCAGCTTTTCCATTCCTTTAACTGCAGAAACATGACGGAATCGCTTTTTAAAATAGGTGTTTTTACCAATAAAAAACTCATTATTGCCAATCTTGTGTCATTTTCCCTGCAAATGGCTGTTGTTTATGTTCCGTTCGCGCAGAAGATATTTAAGACTGAAGCGCTTGGCGCATTTGACTGGGTTCTGGTTATAATAATTTCGTCTTTCCCGTTATGGGCGATGGAAATTGTAAAGGTAGTTAACAGAAAAGGGAGATTTTTAAAATGAAAAAAATATTCTTAATTTCTTTAATTTTTTCAATAAACACTTTCCTGCTTTTGGGGGTATGCCGGTATAATGCCTATGCGCAAAACGAAAGCAGTAAAGCCGTAAATGCCGGCAATAAGGTTTGCCCTGTTACAGGAGAAAAAATTGACGAAAAAACAAAAGTAACTTACCAATACCAGGGAAGAATTTATAATTTTTGCTGTGCCGCCTGCATACCTGAATTTCAAAAAGACCCGGGAAAATATATCAAAAAAGTTGAGGAAGAATTAAAAAGTAAACAGCAAGCAAATTCGCAACCGGCAGATGCTTCCGAAAAACCAGGCCGTCATTAGAATAATAGTATGAGTATAACTACCAAGAAAGGCGATAAAGGCAAAACCTCTTTGCTTTTTGGCGAAAAAGTGTTCAAGGACGACTTACGCGTAGAGGCCTATGGCACACTTGATGAACTATGCTCATTCCTGGGCTTAAGCAAGAGCCTTATTGGCGACAGCAGTATAAAAAAAATAATAAAAGATATCCAGCGTGATTTATTTATGCTGGGAGCAGAAATAGCCACCTCGCCCAGGCATTTGAATAAACTTAAAAAAACAATAGACGCAAGTTTCATAACTAAACTGGAAAAGTTTATATCAAGCCTGGAGGGAAAAAGTAAATTTAAGGCCGGCTGTTTTTATCTGCCAGGCGGCAACACGGTTTCCGCCTGCCTTGATATCTCCCGTACCATTACAAGAAGGGCGGAAAGGATGTTGGTCGGTTTAAAAAGGAAAAAAAATATAAAAAATGAATATCTGGTTATTTATCTAAACAGGCTTTCTGATTTTTTGTATCTTCTGGCGCGTAATTGCGAAAAAAAACCTGAAAAGAAATAACAAGGAGGTGTTTTATGAAAACGGTTTTAGGCATAATGTTTGCTTTGGCGGTTTTTTACGTATTCCCTGCGCAAAGCGCTGAGTATTCCGATATGTATTCCCAGAATGATATAGGCTATGATAAATTTTTCGCTCTCCAGGATGATTATAAGCTTGTTTTAAAAGATAACGATATTTATGTATACAATATTGAGGGTGTCAGCAAAAGGCGCATAACTCACACGCCCAAAATTAATAAAGCAATGGCAACATTCTCCAAGGATAGAGGATATATAATATACGGCGAATATGCTACTGAGGGCGCAACCGGCGGCGATGTAAAGTATTACAGAGTAAAATTTGATAACGATGATAATACGCGAAGCCTTATCTCAAAAGAAGAATATGACGCTTTGAGCCAGAAATAAGCAAATAACCGCAGTATTAATTTTGACGATAAATATGAGGAAAATTTTTTGGCTGATACCATTTATTTTTATAGCTAACCCTCTTTTTGCCGAAACGTTGCTTTTAAAATCGGGCAAAACCGTTGAAGGAAAAATTACAGAAAGAAACGATAAATCAATAAAGGTTGATATCGCCGGATTGCCTGTTACCTATTATTTAGACCAGATTGAAAGCATTAACGGAGAAAAAATAAAAACTCTTTCTAACAACGAACCAGCTACCGCTGATACAGCAAACAAAAAAGAACTATACGATTCCGGCAACCCGGTTATGCATACGGCTCAAGTGCCCGGAGAAGAAAGCGAATATACTGTCCTTGTAAACATTGCAGTAGATTCGATGAACAAAAAAAATTACGCAGCTGCTATTGAGGGGCTTAAAAAAGCCATAGAAAAATCGCCCGGCAGAAGCACGGCGTATCTTAATATCGCAACTTGTTATCATCTAATGGGCCAGAATCAGGAAGCATTGAAGTATTTGGAAAAAGCTTATAGCATAAACCCCGATGACGCAACTATCGTAGGCAATCTCGGCACAGTTTATTTTACATCAGGCAAACAGGATGAGGGCATGGATTATTTACGAAAAGCCATAGCCATGGAGCCTAATTATGGGCGTAATTACTACAATATCGGTATCGCTTATTATCAGCAGAAAAAATATAAAGAGGCGGAAGAGAGTTTCTTAAAGGCTAAAGAATTATGCAAAAATGCTGACGATGCTCAGGGGGTAAGTAATGCAGAATTTTATCTTAACGAGCTTAAAAATATAAAGTAAACAGCCGCGTGCGTTCTCACCCTGTTTTTGGTAGAAAAAAGTCAAAAGATACAACCCTTAAGCAATTCACAAATATAATCCTCCGTATTTAAATATGTGGTAGCGAGAAAGGTTAATTCGCACTGTGATTTTTCCTGCGTCATTAGAGCTTAAAAAATCACGTGCTCATTAAAGGAGGTTATATTTATGGATATGCCGAAAATATTGGAATGTAACGCTACGGTTTGCGCCTACAATGCGGACAACAAGTGCCATGCTTTTGCAATTACGGTAGGCGGCGGCGGTAACTGCCCTATGTGTGATACCGGAATTATTCAATCGCAGAAAGGCGGAATTCCAAACGTGATTGGAGGCGTGGGTGCCTGCAAGGAAGAAGATTGCCAATTTAATAATTCATTGGAGTGCTCAGCAAACGGTATAAAAGTGAAATTACATACATCGCATGCGGATTGCGCGACGTTTAAGCAAAAATAAATAGACGTTTAAGCCCTTTCTCGCTGTATTTATGTTGCGCAGAACAATTTTTTTAAAAATATCATTGGTGTTTGTTATTCTTATGGCTGATTTGAATTCTTTTGCGGATCCTAATATCAAAAAAGCAACGTTTGCCGGAGGATGTTTCTGGTGCATGGAGTCTCCTTTTGAAAAATTAAAAGGAGTAATTGCTGTCGTGGCAGGATATGCCGGAGGGAACGGGAAAAATCCAACCTATAATGATTACGCGCAGAAAGGCTATGTCGAGGCTGTGGAGATATCTTTTAATCCATCGCTGATAACGTACAAAGAACTGCTTGATACTTTTTGGAAGCAGATTAATCCTACGGATAATACCGGGCAATTTTGCGACAGGGGGCCTCAATACAGGCCGGTAATTTTTTATCATGACGAAGAGCAAAAGTTTCTGGCCCAAGAGTCAAAAAATAAACTCAACAATGAAAAAAAATTCAGCGCTGCGATAAACACAGAGATACTGCCGTTTTCAACATTTTATCCGGCCGAAGGCTATCATCAGGATTACTATAAAACCCATCCTGTTCAATATAAATTTTACAGGTTTAGTTGCGGAAGAGACCAGTTTTTAAAAAAAGTCTGGGGTAAAGAATAGTTATGAAAATTATCAAAATAACGCTGTCGTTAATTCTCCCGGTTGTATTCTGGCAAAATATTTCCTTTTCTCATCCTGAAGCAACAAATGACAAAGAGCATGTGGAAAAAGCAGCGGAAGTCTCCGCAGTAGAGGATTTAATGCGTGAACACGGCGTGCTTCGCAGGCTTTTGCTTATTTATGAGGAAATTTACAGAAGCATTAATAAAAATAGAAAAGTAGAAAATCATATTATTTTGGAAACATCGGGCATAGTCCGGGATTTTATTGAAAATTACCACGAAAAGCTGGAAGAAGAGTATATTTTTAGCAAATTTAAAAAAGGCGAAAAGTTTTTTAACACATCCGTGACGCTTAAAAAACAGCATGACGCCGGCCGCAGAATAACCGGCAATATACTACGCCTTTCTGAGGGGGAAATTAAAGATATAAAAAAACAAAAGGAGCTTATGCGCGACATAGTCCTTTTCATCCGTATGTACAGGCCGCATGCCGCGCGGGAGGATACTGTTTTATTCCCCGTTTTTAAAGAAACTATCACGGAAAAGGAATATGATAAACTGGGGGATAAGTTTGAAGAAAGAGAGATTAGGCTTTTCGGCAAAAAAGGTTTTGAGGGAGTGGTTGGCAGGGTTGCAGTTCTGGAAAAAAAACTGGGAATATATGATTTGTCGCAATTTACCCCCTCAAATCACGACAGCAAATAATATTGCATTGCGGCTTCTTTGTTTTATCTTGACAAAAGTTTTGACGGTTGTATATTGAAACCATAATCAGGTAGCCGTCCCGCGTTTGAAGGACTAAATCCAGGACGTTAATAAAACAAAACCTTCGCTAGAAATGGCGAAGGTTTTTTATTTTTAGGGAAGGTAACCATGTTTATTAAAAAATCTATCAGTTCGGAAGAAAAGCTTTCAATCCTTTCAAATGATTCAAAATATGATCTTGCCTGCGCCTGCGCTCCGGAAAAATCAGAGCACCGCAGGCGCTCCAAAGAGGATAAATGGATATATCCGGTTGTGCTTCCCAGCGGAGGCAAAACCTTTCTTTTTAAAACCCTTCTTTCAAATGGATGCATTAATAACTGCAAATACTGCCCATTAAGGGTAAACGCCGATACAAAGCGATGCGCTCTTACGCCTGAAGAGCTAGTTAAATTGTTCCTGTCTTATTATAAAAACAGGAAAGTATCAGGGCTTTTTTTATCAAGCGCAGTTACTGACAATCCCGACGGCACAATGGAGCGTATTAACCGCGCTGCCCTTATGCTTCGCCGTGATAATTTTCGCGGCTATATCCATTTAAAAATTATTCCCGGGGCTTCGGACGCAGCAATAAGAAAAGCGGTTTCTCTTGCCAGCGCTGTTTCGCTTAATATTGAAACCGCCGGAGAAGACAATTTTAAGGCTCTTTCAACGACAAAAAATTATCTGCGCGACATAATAAACCCAACCAGGCTTATTAGCCGCCTTACGAAAAAAGGCTCTTTTTTCCATAACGTAAAACACACAACGCAGTTTGTGGTAGGCGCGTCCAGAGAGACAGACAGGGAAATCGTAAAATACAGCGGCACCCTTTACGGAGAGCTTAATCTTGACCGCATATATTTCAGCAGTTATCAACGCGGGGCAGGCAGCAGCGATGTTTACGGAGAACATTCCGGTTGCACAAACTCCGAGCTTCTTATAAGAGAGCACAGGCTCTATCAGGCAGACTGGCTGCTGCGTAAATACGGATTTAGCGCCGAGGAGATTCCTTTCTCCGGCAATGGCAATCTTTCTTTGGAAGTTGATCCCAAAGAAATGTGGGCGCGGGGCCATCCTGAATTTTTTCCGGTAAACATAAATTGCGCAGGTAAACTTGAATTGCTCAGAGTTCCCGGGATAGGCCTGGTTGTCGCAGACAGGATTCTTAAATTCCGGGAGAATAACGCAAAAATAAGAGAGCTTAGAGATTTAGGCAGGCTCAATAAAACTTTAAAAAAAGCCATCCCCTATATAGTTTTTTAATCCAACCTTTATTCCCGCGGCAAAAAAGCTTCTTGCGGATGAGAAATGCATTTTTGATTAAACATAACTTGTGGTTAGCGCATTATAAATATATAATAGAAGCAGATGTGAAAGTATTTATTTTTTTTAAAAAACGGAGGTTATTATGAAGATAGAGGATTTAACCGGTAAATTGGTCTTATTCAAATTTTCCGACGAGATACGCGCCGATCTTTCGCTTTTCCAGATCTATAAAGACGAAATATGGGCGCTTGTTACAGGCGTAGATGATATGGGCATATGGATAGAAAATCCTGCTTATGAGCTTGGGATATGGTGGGACGAAAAAGGGAATTTAATACCGCCGCATAAACAACTTAAAGAAAAAGTAAAAACCGATATTTTCCTGCCCTGGCGTTATATAAAAGCGCTCATGAATGTGGCTGACGAAAGGTTCCAGAAGGCGAAAAACGAAAGGCTTCCCGGATTTCAGTCTTATAAATAATATAAATGCCTTTTACCCTGTCGCAATTAAAGAGCGATATAATAATTAATTCAAAAGGCAGAAACTGGAAATGGCGGTTTCCGTTTTTACTGTGGTTTTTATACGTTCTTATAAGATACCTCTTAAACCCGGGGTATACCTGCGTATTGTCAGCGCTTAATCTCGGCATTCATGAGTTCGGGCATCTTATTTTTTCTTTGTTCGGACAGTTTATGGCTATTTTAGGCGCAACTTTTTTCCAGATATTTATCCCTTTGTTTGCTGTTTTTAATTTCTGCAGGCAAAGCGATTTTTTCTCTGCCGCGCTTTCTTTCGGCTGGCTTTCTACGAATTTATTTGAAATTTCATATTATGTAGCGGACGCAAATAAACAAACAATTACGCTGGTTAGCCCGTTCGGTGAAAACGTAATACATGACTGGGCTTACATTCTTGAGAAAACAGGATTGCTACGTTATGATTTGCTCCTGTCGTTGACTTTCCGGCTGCTTGGCATAGTTGCCATGCTATTTTGCTTTTTATCCGGTATCTGGATTTTACGGCATATGGCAGCAGCAAAGATTGAAAAATGTTAAAATAAATATTGCTCAAGGAGGTAAAATGAAAGATAGTCAAGAGCAGATAAAGGTTATGGAGCTACTCGCCAAGAACGAAGAGATGGCAGGCAAATTGTACGAATTATTCAAGATGAAGCTTCCCGCTCACGGTAAATTCTGGAACAGCCTGGCAAAGGAAGAGCTTGTGCACGCCAGCTGGATCAGAAAAATCTATCCCGAAGTAAAAACCGGCAGACTCACTTTTAATAAAGACAGATTCAGCCCCAGGCTTATTCAAAATTCAATTAATTATCTGGAAAGAAAAATATCGCAAAGCAGAAAAAGAAAAATTTCTTTTCAGAAAGCCCTTGAGGCCGCGCTTGAAGTGGAAATTACTTTTCCGGAAAGTAATTTCTTTAAAGTCTACGATACGGATTCCAGGAAACTCAAACAGCTGTTAAATGCCCTTAAGGATGCTTTCGGTGAGCATCGCGACAAGTTGCTTGATATGCTGCATGAAAACAGGCGGCAAAGAACTGCTTAGAAAACTTAGATTAAGTTTTAAAGTTAATCAAATATGAAAGCTAAAAAAATTTTCCTGCACAGTTTCAGGGCGAAAGTGACGCTTGCATTAATATTCTCGCTGTTATTTATTACCGGCTTGGACAATCTGGTTCTTTACGAATATAATATGCGGCTGCAATTTAAAAATTTGCAGGAGAAGCTTAAAATAATAGCGGGTACAGCCGCAGCCCAGATAGACGCTTCTTTGATTAAAAAAGTGCCTCTTAACAAGGAAGGAATAAACAGTGAAGCCTACAAAAAAGTAGCCGCCCAATTGAATAAAATTAAAGCAGCGAATCCGCAGCTTAAATATATTTATACTATAGCCAAAACCCAAAAGCCCGGCATCTGGCACTTTGTGGTTGACCCGTCTCCTCATATTGGAAAGAGAACATCTTTTCCCGGAGAAGAGTATGAGGCGTCGCGGTTTCCCGGAATGATGAAGGCTTATGACGGAACCAGCGCAGACAATGAACTTGAGCATGATGAATGGGGCACAACGCTTTCCGGGTACGCGCCTATTTATGATGATAACTTAAAACCAGTTGCCGTTTTAGGTATAGATATAGACGCCAGCGAGGTAAATGCAATGCGTAGCGCAGCCAGGGTGAAAGCAATTTTTGTTTTGGTGCTTGTGCTCGGTGTTTCAATAATATTCGGTGCGTGGGTTTCAATGGGCGTTACCCGGCCGGTTAAAAATCTTGTTAAAGGAACGCGAAAGATTGCTTCCGGAGACCTCAATTATAAAGTGGAAATCAAAAGCAAAGATGAGATAGGAGAATTAGCCGAAGCTTTTAACGTTATGGCTGATAACTTATCAAAGTCGCGGGAAAAACTGCACGATTATTTTTATCGGGTTGTTCAGGCTATGGTAAGAAGCCTGGAGGCAAAAGACCATTATACGCGCGGCCATTCTGACAGGGTTGCTGAATATGCCGGGAAAATTGCAAAAACCATGGGGTTTTCTAATGATAAAGTTGAAATGCTTACGAAGGCCGCGCAATTGCACGACATAGGGAAACTGGGCATACACGAAGATATTTTAAACAAAAAAAGCGGCCTTTCCGATGTGGAATGGGATTTAATCCACCAGCATCCGGCAGTAGGAGAAGAAATTTTAAAGCCTATTTTTCTGGATGAGGAAATGCTTGCGGTTGTAAGGAGCCATCACGAGCGTTATGACGGCAAAGGATACCCGGACGGATTAAAAGGCGACCAGATTAATATTTTTGCTCAAATTGTTTCTGTCGCTGACAGCTATGACGCAATGACTTCCTCGCGCTCCTACAGGAAGGCTTTAAGCGAGGAAGAAGCAATCTCAAGGCTTAAGGCAGGCTGTGGAACCCAATTTAATGAGGCAGTGGTAGAAGCATTTGTTAAGGCGTTAGGAAACGTTTAGGTAAATTTCTCTACGCTATCCGCCCTGCTTTGCCGGCAGGTAGATTTAAAAAATGTCGTGCTCGTTGAGTTTGTAAAAGATACTTCGGACGCCCCTATTTATCGCGTCCTCAGTATTAATTCGCACTATTATTTTTTCTACGCCAGTTGGGCTTGAAAAAATAATGTGCTCTATTAGAGGAGATGTAAATGGCTGTTTCAATACAATTCTGTGGAGGCGCAAGGACCGTTACAGGGTCAATGCACCTCATAACCACCAAGCATTCAAAAATAATCCTTGATTGCGGACTTTTTCAGGGCAAACGCGATGAATATTATGCGATAAACTCACAGTTTCCCTTTAACCCGCAGAATCTTGATGCCTGTGTGCTTAGTCACGCGCACATAGATCATTCGGGTAATATTCCTACCCTTGTAAAGAAAGGTTTCAGGTCTTCAATCTACTGCACTCCTGTAACCAGGGACCTTTGCCGTTACATGCTTCCTGACAGCGGGCACGTGCAGGAGGAAGATATAAAGTATGTTAATAAAATAAACAGAAGAAGGGGCATACCTTTGCGCGGCCCGTTATACACAAAAGAAGATGCGGAAAAATCACTGAAATATTTCCGCGCGCTTGATTATGACCATACTATGCGCATAAGCCATGACGTTGATCTTAATTTCTACGACGGAGGCCATATTCTTGGCTCAACCATAACAGTGTTGGACGTTATGACTGGTTCAAGGCAGCCGGTAAGAATTGCTTACGCTGTGGATTTGGGCAGAGAAAACATGCCTCTTTTGGATGACCCCGAGGTACCGCCGGGTATAAATTATCTTATTATGGAAAGCACTTATGGCGGAAGGCAACACGAAACCCTGAGAGAGGCGGAAATCAAGCTTGCAAAAACCATTAACAAAACAGTAAACCGCGGCGGGAAAATTATTATTCCTTCTTTTGCGCTTGAACGCACCCAGCTTATTGTTTATTTTATAAGCGAATTGATAAGGAAAAAAATGGTGCCAAAATTGCCTATCTACGTAGACGGCCCATTAGCTGTCAGCCTTACGCAGGTATTTCGGGAGAATTGGAAATATTTTGACGATGCAACCAAAAAATCATTTCTTGAGCACAAAGACCCCTTCAGCCACGACAACATTGAATATATAAGCAAGGTTGAAGATTCAAAAAAACTCCACGACATTGACAATCCGGTTATAATAATATCCGCTTCCGGTATGTGCGAGAACGGCCGCATCCAGCACCATTTAAAAAACAATATTGAAAATCCAAATAATACGATTGTTGTCGTCGGCTTTATGGCGAAAGACACGCTCGGCAGGCGCATAGTTGAAAAAAACAAAACTGTCCGTATCTTCGGCAGGCCTTATGATTTAAGGGCGGAAGTTGTTGTGATAAACGCTTTCAGCTCACACGCTGACTGCGATGGATTGGTTGAATATGCGGGAAAATGCAGAGGCAATTTAAAACAGATATTTATCGTCCACGGCGAACCTGATCAGGCGGAAATTCTTAAAACCAATATCCGTAAGAGATTCCGCCTTAAAGTAAGCATTCCGGCAAAAGGCGAAGCGGTTTATTTGAGATGAATTTTTTATGCGCCTGTTGCGGTTTTTTAGCGCTGATTTTGCTATTAAATTAATCAATTATGTTGTAATATATTAATATGCGCAGCGTAAAAATTATCTTAATTT
>JAQTUC010000092.1 GCA_028710385.1 Candidatus Omnitrophota bacterium | reverse complement strand
ATTTTAACAATAGCTATTTCTCACGTTGAATATGAAACAGATAAAAGGCATTATGCGCATATAGATTGCCCAGGGCATCATGACTACATTAAGAACATGATTACCGGCGCTGCTCAGATGGATGGCGCTATACTGGTAGTTTCAGCAGTTGATGGCCCAATGCCTCAGACAAGAGAACACATTTTGTTGGCGAGACAGGTTAACGTTCCGGCGATTGTGGTATTTATCAACAAGGTTGATTTGATGGATGATCCGGAACTTGTTGAGCTTGTTGAAGTGGAAGTAAGAGACCTGCTTGCAAAATATGAATTTCCCGGCAAAGAAACCCCTGTTGTCAAGGGTTCAGCCTTAAAAGCGCTTCAGTGCGGCTGCGGAAAAGCAGACTGTCCGAATTGCAAATCGGTAATTGAGCTCTTAAACGCAGTAGATGCTTTTATCCCTGCGCCAAAAAGAGAAGTTGATAAACCATTCCTTATGGCAATTGAAGACGTATTTTCAATTTCCGGAAGAGGAACAGTCGCAACCGGAAGAATTGAAAGAGGAAAGGTTAAAGTAAATGACGAACTTGAAATGATAGGTTTAAAACCAGAAGTGAAAAAAACAGTTGTTACCGGTGTTGAAATGTTCAGAAAAGAGCTTGATGAAGGTTTGGCCGGCGATAACGTAGGGCTTCTTTTAAGAGGCGTTGAAAAGACCGACATTGAACGCGGAATGGTTTTGGCAAAGGCCGGTTCAATTACGCCGCATACAAAATTTAAAGCGCAGATTTACTCTTTAAAGAAAGAAGAAGGCGGAAGGCACACGCCGTTTTTTGCAGGATACAGGCCGCAATTTTATTTCAGAACCACAGACGTTACCGGCTCTGTGAAGCTTCCTGCGGGAATTGAAATGGTTATGCCGGGTGATACAGCTGAACTTGAAATTGAACTTATTCAGCCTGTTGCAATTGAAAAAGAATCAAGATTTGCTATCCGTGAAGGAGGCAAGACAGTTGGTGCAGGAGTTGTTACTCAGATTATTGCCTAATTAAGTTATGCAACAAAGCTTGACACCTTGGCTCTTAAATAAGAAATATGCTTAAATTAAGAATAAAACTAAAAGCGTTTGACCATCGCATCCTGGACCAGTCTACTCATGAAATAGTGGAAGTGGCGCTTCGTACTGGTGCCAAAGTAAACGGACCCATACCGCTTCCGACGAACAAAAAGATTTATACGGTGAACCGCTCAACAAACATAGATAAGAAATCAAGAGAGCAGTTTATGATGGCGGTGCACAAAAGAATAATCGATTTGGACGACCCGACACCAAAGACGATAGATGCTTTAAGAAAACTGAATTTACCGTCCGGTGTCAATGTAGAGATAAAACAGGAAGTTTGAAATAGGAACGCAGATACAGGCGTAAGATACGCAGATAGGGATTAAAGTAGAAAGAAAGCTTAATTCTTCTACTCCTGCCCGTCAAAAGGCAGACCTTCTCGTACTTTAGCTCAAAGTTGGTGTTAAGAGCTAAAGAACTGCCATTGTTAACAATCTGCACACGTAACAAAAGAGTAAAAAAATGATTAGGGAAATTTTTGGCAAAAAACTGGGAATGACGCAAATTTTTGATAAAGACGGTGCGCTCATCGGCGTGACTCTTATTGAGGTTGAGCCGGTCTGCGTATTGGAAGAAATTAAATATCAGACCAAAGAAGTCGCAAGGATAGGCTGTTTCAAATGGCCGGAAAATCGGCAGAAGTTTATAAAAAAGCCCGTACTTGGATATTTTAAAAAACTCGGAGTTTCCCCGTATAAGCTTATCCGCGAGGTTGAGCTTGATAAAACAGCGGCAAAGAAAGATGCTGCTGCTCCTGCTGAAAAGTCTGCAGAACAGAAAGAAGGCGAGCAAAAAGCAGAACAGCCAAAGGCAGCAAGGCCGGAGGTCGGCATAGAGATGTTTAACGAGGGCGATATCGTAAATGTCCACGGCACAACAAAAGGAAGAGGCTTTGCCGGAGGCATTAAGCGCCATGGCTGGCACGGAGGCCCAAGCGCACACGGCTCAATGACACACAGGCGTATTGGCTCAAACGGTTCAAATACCGACCCTGGACGAGTCGTAAGAGGCCATCGCATGCCAGGGCATATGGGCGTTGACTGGAGAGTGGTCAAGCAGCTTAAAATTGTAAAAATAGACAAAGAAAAACAATTGCTTTTCGTGGCAGGTTCAGTGCCGGGCAATAAAGGTTCAGTAGTTGGAGTTGAAAAGGCATAAAAATGAACCCCGCCCTTCCAAAACAGAGCAGATATGTCTGTAAAAATTTGGAAAGGTTGGGGCAAAAAGATAATTCAATAAGAAAATATTTTTAAAGAGGAAGGGCGGGGTGAATATAAGCGTAATAAACACACAAGGCAAAGAAGTTTCCAAGTTAGAGCTGGACGCGCTTGTTTTTGACGGCAAAGTAAGAAGCAGCCTTATGCATCAGGCAGTTGTAACTTATCTCTCTAACCAGAGAATGGGTTTGGCCAATACAAAAACAAGAGGTGAGGTTTCCGGCGGCGGTAAAAAACCATGGCGGCAGAAAGGAACCGGGCGCGCGCGAGTCGGCTCCACACGTTCACCGCTTTGGCGTAAGGGCGGAATTACATTCGGCCCGAAACCGCACAGTTTCCGTAAGGACCTGCCTAGCAGAATGAAAATACTTGCTCTTCAAAGCGCTTTAAATTCAAAAGTAAACGATAAAGAAATGATTGTCCTTGATGGTTTAAAAATTGGCTCTCCCAAAACCAAAGAATTATTTGAAATAGTTAAAAAACTTAAAGTCGGAGACTTAAGAACGAGAATTGTTGTAGGAAGCCTTGATAAAAATCTTAAGCTGTCTTGCCGTAACCTTCCGCTTGTTGATGTTGATACCGCAGCCAGTTTAAATACCTACGATGCTCTTGACTGCAAAAAACTGATTTTAACAAAAGACGCACTGGAGTTAGTAGAGGCGAGGGTTAAAAAATGGCTGAAGTAAATAACATCTACTCAATTTTAAAGCAACCGCTAATCAGCGAAAAGGCAAGCAAAGACGCAAGCCTCGGGAAATATGTTTTTATCGTTGATAACAACGCCAATGCAATTGAAATCAAAAAAGCAGTTGAAAAAATATATAAGGTAAAAGTTCTTAAGATTAATACGGTGGTTGTTAAGGGAAAAATTAAACGGGTAAGATGGAACCAGCCTGGCAAAACCAGCAACTGGAAAAAAGCAATAGTCACATTAAAGAAAGGTTTTGAAATTAAATTAGGTTAATTATGGGTATAAAAACTTTTAGGCCGGTAACGCCGACACAAAGATTCAAGGTCAATGCTGATTTTTCCGAAATAACAAAATCAACGCCGGAGAAGTCCCTTACTAAAAGTATCCGTAAAACCGGCGGAAGAAATAACAACGGAAGAATTACAACGCGCCATATAGGCGGCGGAAATAAACAGAAATACAGGATAATAGATTTTAAACGTGATAAGTTTGACGTTGAGGCAGTTGTTTTGTCAATTGAATATGACCCTAACAGAAGCGCGCGTATTGCTTTGCTTGAATATCCGGATAAAGAAAAAAGATACATTATCTGGCCGGACAAACTCAGCGTGGGCGATAAAATTTCAAGCGCTTCAGATTCCCAGGTTGATATCAAACCGGGCAATTGCATGAAACTTAAATACATGCCGCTTGGAACTTTGATACATAATATTGAATTAATTCCCGGACGCGGCGGCATTATGATAAGAAGCGCCGGAAGCTGGGGCCAGGTTATGGCAAAAGATAAAGGAATGGTTCAGCTGCAGATGCCATCCGGAGAAATCCGCCTGGTTAGCGAAGATTGCCGCGCAACAGTCGGGCAAATCGGGCTTATTGAGCATTCAAGTTTTATATCAGGAAAAGCCGGCAGAACCCGCTGGCTTGGCAGGCGTCCCACAGTAAGGGGAGCTGCGATGAATCCGATAGATCATCCGCACGGCGGCGGCGAAGGAAAAGCAGGACAGGGTAATCCGCATCCTGTAACACCGTGGGGAAAAGTTACAAAAGGCGGCAAAACACGTAAGCCCAAAAAAATGAGCAATAAGTTCATCATAAAAAGGAGAAAATAAGCAATGTCTCGCAGTTTAACCAAAGGGCCGTTTATACAGGAAAAATTACTCAGGAAGATTCAGAAGGCAAAAGAGTCCGGCGACAGAAAGCCTATTAAGACGTGGTCCAGGGCTTCAATGATTACGCCTGAATTTGTAGGATTTACGTTTGCCGTTCATGACGGTAAAAAACACGTTCCTGTTTTTATAACTGAATCTATGGTGGGCCATAGATTAGGGGAATTCGCATTAACAAGAATTTTCCGTCAGCACGGCGGTATAAAAGCAAAAAAAGCAGTAGAGAAAACATAAAATGATTAGCAAAGCAGAAGCAAAATACGTAAGGATATCACCTTTTAAGGCGCGCATGGTAATAAGGCTGGTTAAGGGCGCAAATGCAAAAAAAGCCCTGAATACCCTTGAGCTCATGAATCAGAAAAGCGCCTATCTTTTAAAGAAAGTACTAAAATCGGCAATAGCAAATGCCAAGCATAAAGGCTATGACGAAGAAAAGCTTTTCATTTCAAAAGTTGTCGCAAATCCCGGCCCGACATTAAAGCGTTTCCGCGCTGCCACTTTCGGAAGGGCGGGAGCAATAATTAAAAGAACATCTCATATATTGGTTGAGTTGGATACGCCTGAAAAAATAATTGCGGACGCAAAGATAAAATAATTAAGAGGAGATTATGGGTCAAAAAGTTCATCCGTATATTTTGAGAATAGGTTTTGGAAAAGACTGGCTAAGCCGCTGGATTTCTTTAAGAAGAGGCGAATACGCCCAATTTTTGGAAGAAGATATACGCATACGCGAGCTGGTTAAGAAAAGTTATCCGATGGGATCAATAGCAGCCATAACCATAGAAAGAGTTTCTCCTACATTGATACGCCTGAAAGTAAGGACATCGCGCCCAGGCGTTATCATAGGCAGGCGTGGGCAGGATATAGAGAGAGTAAAAATGGAAATAGGCAAGCTCGCAAAAAAAGAAGTTGTCGTGGATGTTGAAGAAGTAACAGAGCCAGCCCTGGAAGCGCAGTTAGTTGCCGAGCTTATAGCTTTTCAAATGACAAAAAGAGTAAACTTCAGGCGCGCAATGAAAAAGGCAATAAGCCAGGCGCTTGGTTTGGGTTGCGAAGGAATAAAAATAAAATGTTCGGGCCGCCTGGAAGGAGCAGAAATAGCCAGAAATGAGATTTATAAATACGGAAAGGTTCCTCTTCAGACATTCCGCGCGGATATTGATTACGGGCAAGCCACAGCAAAGACAACTTACGGCACAAACGGCGTTAAAGCCTGGATATATAAAGGGGAGAAGCCGCTAGGCAGTTACATGATTAAACAAGAAATAGCAGAGGCTAAGCAATAATATGTTATTCCCAGCAAGAGTAAAATACAGAAAGTCTCAAAGAGGAAAGCGCAGGGGCCTTGCAGTAAGGGGTTCAACGGTTTCCTTCGGCGAATATGCGATTAAGGCGGTTGAATGTGCGTGGCTTAAAAGCAACCAGCTTGAAAGTGCCAGAATTATTTTAAGCAGGGCGCTTAACCGCGGCGGAAAAATGTGGATAAGAGTTTTTCCTGATAAGTCTATAACAAAGCACCCTGCCGAAGCAAGAATGGGAAAAGGAAAGGGTGAAGTTGATACTTGGGTAGCAGTTATAAAAAGAGGAATGATCCTTTTTGAAATGGGGGGAGTTCCGGAAGACTACGCACGCGCATCTTTTAGGTTAGTTGCTTATAAATTGCCGTGCAAAACAGTATTTGTTACGAGGCGCAAGTAACACAGATTAGCGCAGACAGAAATACCTTGATTAAAATTGAGGTAATACGCAGATAGTCGCAGATAAAA